>CAUQGU010000006.1:0-44754 GCA_963517645.1 uncultured Haemophilus sp.
GTTCTTCCGCACTTGCATCTAAAAACAGTTTAACTTGTGCATTTGGGAAAACCACAGTTCCCATATCTCGTCCATCAGCAATCAGGCCATCATTTTTGCCAAAATCCTGCTGAAGTTGCAGTAAAGCTGACCGCACTTTAGGAAAAACCGCCACTTTTGAAGCGGCTTCCGCCACTTCTTGCGTACGGATTAAGTGACTCACATCCATCCCACCAAGAAGCACATTGACTTCTCCATTCTTTGGAATGAACTTAATATCTAAATGACGCGCTAACTCCGCTAATCCTTCTTCATCGGTTAAGTCAGCATGACGTTTCAGCGCAGCCAATGCCGTCACGCGATAAATGGCGCCACTATCTAATAAGGTAAAACCTAACTTCTCTGCCAATGCATAGCAAAGCGTTCCTTTTCCAGCCCCACTTGGGCCATCAACGGTGATAACCATACCCATACATTACCTCTTATAATCTTTCTATCATGCCCAACACTAATGCAGAGGATTGTTTTGCTGCAAGTGGGAGAAATTCTTCAAATGACATACTCGCTTCGCCATCGCCTGCATCAGAAATAGCTCGAACGACCACAAAAGGTACGTTAAAGGCATGACAAACTTGTGCAATCGCTGTTGCTTCCATTTCTACTGCTGTTACATTAGGGAAATCTGCTTTAATTTGAGCAATTTTTTCTTCACTATTAATAAAACTATCGCCCGAGCAAATTAAACCACGTTTTACATTTTGCCCTTGTGATTGTGCAATTTCATCGGCTAAATCTGCTAATTTTTTATCTGAAAGAAAAGCCGCTGGATTTGCGGGTAATTGACCTTTTTCATAGCCAAATGCCGTCACATCGGCATCGTGATAGCGGGTTTCATCAGAAATAACGATATCTCCTACTTTTAAGCCTTTTACAACACCGCCTGCTGAGCCCGTATTTAAGACCACATCCGGTCTAGCCAATTGCAATAAAGCGGTGGTACCAATAGCCGCAGCGACCTTACCTATCCCTGATTGCAATAATGCGACTTCTTTACCATTAATTTTGCCTTCAAAAATGACCGCACTTGCCACTTTTGTTTCTTTTTTATCTGTCATTAATTGGGATAAAATTTCCACTTCTTGTGCCATTGCACCAACAATCCCGATTTTCATTATTTTTTCCTTTCTTGCTCAAGTTTATTCACTAAGAAATCTAATACCGCGACGCCATAATCATCGTTATATAATGTACTTGCGGTGAGCACATATTTTCCGCCCACAACCACATAAGGGAACGTAAATACGCCATATTCTTCTGTTAAATTAATGGCATTATTCACATCTTCTTTTACTTCAGAAGAATGCACGACCTTATTAAATTCAGCTTTACTGATCCCTTGCGAGACTATCCATTCACGCATCTTATCTAATGACGATAATTCGGTATAACGTGCCTTTTCAGAGGTTTCAAATAACAGCGTATCTGACAACTCACCTACTTTTAAACGTTGTAAGGTATAAAATATTGTCGCTGAAAATTTTGCTTCATTCGTAGCAACCGGGTATTCATCTAATGCCACTTTATTTGGGCGAATTTGGCTATAAAGCTGCAAAATGTCTTGGGCTGAAGAACAAACTCGACAATCATAATCAAAGAAAAACTGGATCGGAATTTTACGATCGCTTCTTTTGGCTTGTTCAATGGGTTCTTGATATGAAAAATAATCTCGACCATCTTCAAACTGAGCCACATTCGCTGGTGGTAAGTGCGGTGGATTTTTGGCAGAAAAATCCTTTGCACTGACTTCACCAAATGCGACATTCGTCACACTCAGCAATATCATTGCAAAGGATCCTTTTAATAATTTATTCTGCCAAACTTTTTTCATAAATTAACCAATTGGTTCAATATAATCGACTAATAATTGGACGTTTCGATTTCCACGAAAGTCATTAATTTCTAACTTATAAGCAAATTTTGCCTGCTTAATCGACAAATCAGGATAATACCGAGTATCAATATTAAACGCAATGGCATCTAATAATGGACCGCCATTTCTAGGCTCAACAAGCATTTTTAAATGATTTTGATTTTGTCCAATAGTACGTTGCTCAAAAATTTTAAATTCACCATCAAAAACAGGCTCAGGAAAAGCTTGTCCCCAAGGTCCACCAGATTTTATCACTTCTGCCGTTTCAATACTAAATTCATTTGCTTGAAGTTCACCATCCGTCCAAATCACTCCTTGTAATTGATCTTCATTTAACCAATCTTGCACCGTTTGATTAAAAATCTTTTGAAAATCAGGGAAAAAGCTTTCTTTAATGCTTAATCCTGCCGCCATAGCATGACCGCCAAATTTTAAAATCATTTCTGGATGTTGGGAATGAATACGCTCTAATACATCGCGCATATGCAAGCCTTCAATTGAACGCGCAGAACCTTTTAAAATGCCTTCTTGATCTTGTGCAAAAGCAATGACTGGTCGATGGTATTGATCTTTGATTCGAGAAGCCACAATACCTAATACACCTTGATGCCAATCTGGCTGGAATAAAGCTATCCCCATCGGTAATTCATCGGAAAGTGCGGTGAGATTTCGGCAAATTTCTAAGGCTTCTAACTTCATACCTTGCTCAATTTCTTTTCGAGCTTGATTTAAACTGTCCAAATCTAAGGCTTGGGCTCTTGCCTCTTGCATACTTTCTGCAAGTAATAACTCCACACCAACAGACATATTATCTAATCGGCCCGCTGCATTTAAACGTGGAGCAATCGCAAAGCCCAAATCAGCTGAGCAAAGTTTTTCAACTTCTCGATTAGCCACTTCAGCGAGAGCAATAATTCCTGGTCGACAACGCTTCGCACGAATTCGCATCAACCCTTGATGGGCTAAAATACGGTTATTTTGATCAAGAGGAACAACATCCGCAATTGTGCCGAGCGCGACTAAATCCAGTAACTCAGTAAAATTAGGCTGTGTTTCAGCCGTAAAAATGCCCAACTCGCGAAATTTGGCACGCAAAGCGAGCATTAAATAAAACGCTACGCCTACACCAGCTAGACATTTTGAAGGGAAATCACATTGTTGCAAATTTGGATTAACAATGGCATCAGCATTCGGCAATATTTCTGGTGGCAAGTGATGATCGGTAATCAACACCTTTACACCTTGCTCTTTTAAATACGCCACGCCCTCAAAGGAGGATACCCCGTTATCCACCGTCATTAATAACTGTACGCCTTTTTCCATTGCCATCTCAGCAACAAGCACACTCAAGCCATACCCTTGCTCAAAACGATTTGGCACAAGATATTCCACATCAGTAAAGCCAAGCATACGCAAAGCTAATACTGAAAGTGCCGTACTGGTTGCCCCATCTGCATCAAAATCACCGACGATAACAATCTTTTGTTGCCGTTGATAAGCATCAACCAATAAATCCACGGCTTGTTGAATACCATGTAATTGATTGGGGTTCAGCATTGATTGCAAAGTGCGGTCTAATTCTTGGCTATTTTTAATATGGCGAGAACGATAGAGACGATCGAGTAAAGCATTATCTGAAACAGGATTTCCGGCAGGAATTTCACGACGTTTGATGAGTTTTTTCACGGTGTTTTGTTATTTAAAATTATCATCCAAAGAAACTACAATATGCGCTTTGATGATATGAATATTTTAAGGGCGTATATCATACGCCCTCACTACTAACAATTATTGTGCTGATTCTTGTAACACTGCTAATAAATCTTGAGGTTTTAAATATCCCCCAAGCATTTCACCTGTTGAAGTCACAATACTTGGCGTACCTTTCACACCAAGTTGTACACCTAAATCATACTGTTTTTTCACAATGTTAGGTGTTTTCAATTCTTTTGGTAAGTTACCTTTTTCTGCTTCGTTCAATGCAAATACAGGATCTTTCGCTGTCCAAATGGCTTCCATTTGGCGAGCAGTTTCATTCATTCCAGCACGTGGGAATGCAAGATAACGAACGGTAATACCTAAATCATTATATTCTTTCACTTGTTGATGAAGAATATGACAATAATGGCAAGTAATATCCATGAATACGGTCACAACATATTTTTCATTTTTTGCCGGATAAATGATCATTTCGTTTTTTAACGCATTCACTTTATCCGCTAAAAGTTTACCAGCCACATCAACTGGGCCTTTATTTGTTAATTCATACATTTTGCCTTGCAAAACATATTGACCATTTTCACTTACATATAAAATGCCTTGATCAGTCACCGCTGTTTTAAGGCCTTTTACCGGTGAATCTTTCACTTCAATATTTTTCGCACCTAATGCTTGTAATTTCGATTTAATCTCAGCATCAGTCGCCATCGCAGTGGCAGAAGCAGTGATTAAAAGTGCGGTCAGTAATTTTTTCATTTTTATTCCTAAATATCTAAACAACAAAAATTAGAATTATAAATGGATCGATGATTTGTGCAAGCCAAACTACCCAAAAAACTGAAAATGACTTATACTTCTGCCGCTTATAGAGGTTTATTTATTATGTTTGAAATTAATCCAATCAAAAACAAAATCGCAGACCTTTCCGAGCGCACATCTGTGCTTCGGGGGTATCTTTGACTTCGATGCAAAAGTTGAGCGTTTAGAAGAAGTTAATGCCGAATTAGAACAACCCGATGTGTGGAACGATCCTGAAAAAGCCCAAGCACTTGGGAAAGAACGCGTTTCACTTGAACAAGTGGTTGATACCATCAAGAATTTAGAACAAGGTTTAGAGGATGTTGAAGGGCTTCTTGAATTAGCCGTTGAAGCGGAAGATGAAGAGACCTTCAATGAAGCCGTTGCTGAATTAGACGAACTTGAACAACAACTTGCCAAATTAGAATTCCGCCGTATGTTTAGCGGTGAACATGATGCGTGCGATTGTTATGTCGATTTACAAGCGGGTTCCGGTGGTACAGAAGCGCAGGACTGGACAGAAATGTTACTTCGCATGTACCTTCGCTGGGCTGAAAGCAAAGGCTTTAAAACAGAATTAATGGAAGTCTCTGATGGCGATGTCGCAGGTTTAAAATCCGCGACGATTCGTGTCAGTGGTGAATACGCTTTCGGTTGGTTACGCACAGAAACAGGGATTCATCGTTTAGTACGTAAAAGCCCATTTGACTCCAACAATCGCCGCCATACATCATTTGCAGCGGCTTTCGTTTATCCTGAAATTGATGACGACATTGATATTGAAATCAATCCAGCAGATTTGCGTATTGACGTTTACCGTGCATCCGGTGCGGGTGGTCAGCACGTCAATAAAACTGAAAGTGCGGTGCGTATTACTCACATGCCAAGTGGGATTGTCGTGCAATGTCAAAACGATCGTTCTCAGCACAAAAATAAAGATCAAGCCATGAAGCAGTTAAAAGCAAAATTGTATGAGCTTGAGTTACAAAAGAAAAATGCGGATAAACAAGCGATGGAAGATAATAAATCGGATATCGGTTGGGGCAGCCAAATTCGTTCTTATGTACTAGATGATGCGCGTATTAAGGATCTGCGCACAGGCGTTGAAAATCGTAATACACAAGCCGTACTGGATGGCGATCTCGATCGCTTTATTGAGGCAAGCTTGAAAGCGGGACTTTAATCATCTCTTTGATACAAAAAAAGTGCGGTCAATTTTAACCGCACTTTTTTATTACACTTCTTCTTTTTCTTTCAGTTTATTCTTACCTAGTACCGTATCTTTCATCACCGTCAGCAATTCTTTTTGCACATGAGAAAGTTTTGGTTTTTCCGACTTTTCAAATGCCAGTGGACGACAAAACTCCATAGCCTTAATGCCCAATCGAGCCGTCAATAATCCCACGCCAATCCCCTGTGCTGCTCGTGCAGAAAGTTTCGCGGTAATATCTTGCGAAAGCCAATCCATCCCTAAATCTTGCACGATTTCAGTCGCACCAGCAAAAGCAAGATTCACTAACACTATTCTGAGCAAACGAAGACGGGTAAAATACCCAAGCTCAATCCCATAAATTGCTGCAATTTTATTGATTAAACGAATATTGCGCCACGCAATAAAAAACATATCAATCACAGCTAAAGGACTAATTGCCACAATCACAGCGGATTCTGCCGACATTTTCGTAATCAGTTTTTTCGCTTTGTTATCAAAAGATTGTAATACCGTCTTACTGAATAAATGGGTAACTTCGCGAGCAGAATAACTTTCATTCAGCTGTTTTTCCCATTGGACAATTGAGGGATGTTGCGAATCCAATTTTAAGATATCGGCAATCGATAAACACAAGGCTTTTCCTTTCTCGCTATCCTGTTCTGAAAAAACTTGATGATTTTTAACCGCACTTTCACCTATTAATCGCTGACTTTGTTCTTGTAAATTCAACCGTTTTTTGAGTTTCACTAAACGTCGCCATTCTGCGATGATTTCAGATAAACCAAACATCATCACAACAAAACTCACTAACGCAAAAGCAAGGTAAATCCATTGTTGATTTTGATAACTGTCCCAAATCCATTGAACAGATTGTGCAACTGTCGCCCCTAAAAACAAAAGTGCGGTCAATTTTAAAGCCGTTTTCCAACCACTCGATTTAGGCTTCACAATTTGCTCAAATTGCTCGTCCAACAACTCCCCTTCTAAAGGTTCATTATCGATAGTTGTTTCAACATTATAAAATTCCTGCTTAGGCAGAATTTCTTCCTCTTCGGGTTGTTGAGATTGTGTGAAAATTTGTTTTGTCATTATTCTTTCCAATAAAAATAGAAATGGTATTTTACTTCGAATTTCTTTAGCAAATCTTAAATGGCTGAAATAAAAAAGCAATATTGACTAGAAAATAAAATGAGCTACTATAGTCATGTCCACAATTAGTTTATCTAATGTGTTAAGTTTTAACTGTTAACTAACTAGAAGGATCTTATCATGAAGAAACTTATCGCCACAGCGGTGCTCTCCGCATGTTCCATGACTTACGCCAATACCGATATTCCAAACTACAATACCAATTCTCATCTGTATGAATTCACTCAAACTTATGATTTAGTTGCGCCAAAAGGTTCGCAAGGACAAGCGAATCTGTGGGTGCCTTTACCGTTTAATGGCGAGTATCAACAGGTAAAATCTATCCATTTTGAAGGTAACTATTTGGATGCCTATGTAACAGAAAATAATAAATATGGTGCGAAAACGCTCTTTGCGACTTGGAATAAAGATGCACAAAAACGCGATTTAAAAATCACAATGGTGATTGAAACCAAAGATCGCGAACCAATGGTTAAAGGTGCATTAACGAATTACAAGCCACCAAAAGATGTTCACTATTCTGTTGATGTACAAGAATATTTAAAACCGACTCAACATATTAAAACCGATGGCATCGTGAAACAGTTCGCCGATAAAATTGTAGGCACTGAAACCAATCCATTGAAAAAAGCTGAGTTGATTCACCAATGGATAGTCAATAATATGGAACGTGATAATTCTGTTTTAGGCTGTGGCGATGGTGATGTAGAAAAAATTCTGACCACTGGTGTGTTAAAAGGTAAATGTACCGACATTAACTCTGTTTTCGTTGCACTGGCTCGTGCCAGCGGTATTCCTGCTCGTGAAATATTCGGTATTCGTTTAGGTGCAGCAGATAAAATGGGCAAATATTCCAAAGGTGCATTCGGTAGTGCGGACGAACATGGCGTAGCAAACGTAAGTGGTGGTCAGCATTGTCGTGCTGAGTTCTATCTTGCTGGATTCGGCTGGGTGCCTGTTGATTCTGCCGATGTGGCAAAAATGCGTTTAGCAGAGAAAAAATCTGTTGATGATAAGGATACACAAGCCGTTGCCAAATACTTATTCGGTAACTGGGAAGCAAACTGGGTTGGCTTTAACCATGCGCGTGACTTCGATTTATATCCGCAACCAGAACTTGCTCCACTCAACAACTTTGGCTATCCGTATGCTGAAGTGGGCGGCGACCCGTTAAATTCCTTTGACCCGAAAGAATTTAAATATGACTACGTCTCTAAAAAGCTCTAATAAATCTTTTTGGGTTGCGATTGCCACCGCACTAAGTGCTGCGGTGGCATCAACCTTGTGCTGCATTGCGCCTTTAATCTATTTAGTATTTGGCGTGTCATCCACATGGTTGATCGGTTTGGGTGAATATGACTATTTACGCATTCCGATGCTTATCGTTTCATTATGCGCCTTTGCCTACGGTTTTTGGTTGCTGATGTTTTCCAAAAAAATCATTTGCAGCAAATACATTTCCCGTAAAAAGCTCATTGTTTTGTATTGGATTGTATTTATCGTCATGCTCTTTTTCTTAACTTATCCAACCATTTTACCGTGGATTTTAGAGCTTTCTAATTAGGAATAAAAAATGAAGAAATTAACGACCGCACTTTTGCTTTCATTATTCACCTTCTCTATCGCACAAGCGGAAGAAACAAAGCAAGTTGTGTTAAAAGTGAATGAAATGAACTGTCAACTTTGTGCTTATTTAGTGAATAAAGAGTTACGTAATATTGATGGCGTGATTTCCACTAAAGCCTCTATTAAAGATAGAACTGTGAGTGTTGTGGAAGATCCAAAAGTTACTGATGAGCAATTGATTAATGCGATTCACAAATTGGAATATACGGCGGAAGTGGTTAAATAAATTGCTATAAAAATAAAAGTGCGGTCAAAATTGACCGCACTTTTTTGTCTTTCGATAATCGAATTATTTAATCACGCCACATGCCATACGTGGGCCGCCACCGCCAAGTGGAGCTGGATGATCTGAGTGGTTATCACCACCTGCGTGAATCATAATAGAATGACCACGAACTTCATCTAATTTTTTAAGACGTGGCGCTAAAACAGGGTTAGTTGCTGTACCATCATGTAATACAGTTAAAGCCGGTAAGTCACCTAAGTGAGCATCATCTTGCCATGGATAACCGTGTTGTTTTGCACCTTTAGGATCCCAGTGACCGCCAGCCGCTAAACCTGCTGTTAATTTACCGTCTTTTTCTTTTGGATCACAGCTTGGATTTTCATGAATGTGGAAACCATGTAAACCTTCAGCTAAACCTTGTAGATTTGGTGTAAACACTAAACCATAATTTGATTCAGTAATAGTTACAGTCCCTACATCTTTGTTACCATTTGCAGGATCTAATTGTTGTACTTTTACTTCGATTGAAGGACCTGCTGGTTTTGCCATATGGTCATGTGCATTTGCCACGCCAGCAGCACAAATCCCGCTGATTGCTAATGCTAAGAGAGTTTTCATTTTCATCATAAGCTCCTTTACTTTAGAAAGACTCAAATTGATTCTACCTAAATACCAATAAAAAAATAGTGGTTTATATTAAGTATTTGACAATTAAATTGATTTGATTTTTCTATCAATCAAACCTGTCCGCCAATAAAAACTGTAAAACTGCATCCATTCTTAAATGTGGGATGCTTTCACCTTGCTGTAAAACTTGAGGTTCAAAGGAATCAAAATCAAAAGATTGTTTTGACCAGAACTCTGCACTAGGTAGTTTGCTTGGTACAGATCCCGGATAAAGCGTAATAAGTTGCTTATCTACAGAACGTACTCCTTGAATAGCTTTAATTTGTTTACCGTTTTGATTAACTAAAACTTGTTTTGTCGCTCGAATCGCAGCAATTGCTGTGTATTCTGTATCAATCCCTTCAAATTCAACATGACGACCACCTTCCTGCACCAATTGGCGCATCAGGCTGATTAAGTTTTGAATTTGATCGGTTGTGATATGATCGGCTTTTGTTGCCACAAACATGAGCTTATCAATATTTGGGGAAAACAAACGATTAAGTAAATTGCGTTTCCCATAATGGAAATTTTTGAAAAGCTGATTAAGCCCTGTTTGCATATCAATAAAAGCTTGTTGGCTATGATTTAGTGGCGTTAAGCAATCTGCTAAAATTACTTGGCGATCAAAAGTAGAAAAATAATTTTCATAAAAGCCTTTCACCACCTTATTACGATAATAATCATACCGCTTATTTAACACGGCAAAATAGCTATTGGATTTCGCCTCTTTTTTCAGTTTTAACCATTGTTCTTCCGACAAGTGCAATAACGGAAAAAATTGTAAAACAGGCGCACCTTCTAATTCTCCAGGCAAGACGAATCGACCTGGTTGAATAAATTGCATTCCTTCTGCTTTGCAGGCAAGCAAATAATCGGTATAAGATTTTGCAATCTGCGCTAAAACATCTTCATTGACGACCACACTTAGGTCGAGTTTTTTCAGTTTATCCAACCAATCTTGAGCAAACTGCTGGCGAATACCTGATGTAATGTTGGCTTGTTCAAGTGACCATTGTTGAAAATCTAAATTCAGCAAAGGTAAATCCAATAGCCATTCACCAGGGTAATCAAAAATATCCAAGTATAATGTGCCACGTTCTTTAAAATGGCGAAGTAAGCCTGATTGGCGTTCAAAACGAATAGCAAGGCGTGTTTCACTCACGCCTCGAGTAGATTGGCACCATTGTGGAGGATTATTCATTAAATCATTGAGATTCGCTTCATAATCAAAACGTGGAATACTTAAATCCTGCTGAGGAACACGTTTTACCGCTAAAATAGATTGATTTCGAGCAGCCTCAAATAAAGGAAGATGTGCATTTCCCTCTTGATTAATATGTAACAATTGATTAATCAAGCTTGTAATAAAGGCTGTTTTACCGCTTCGACTTAGCCCTGTCACAGCTAAACGTAAAGTGCGGTCAAATCCACGATTGATTATTTGATTAATTTCCCGATTAATTGATTTAAACATATCCTAAAAATCCAATAACTAGCCATTTTTGCCAAGATATTTTACAATTCACTCAATTTATCACAAAACGGTCTTTAATAATAAAGCTATGTTACGTCGAAATGTCACTTTTTGTTTTTTATTGTGTGGGTTGAGCCAAATTAATCTGGCACAAGCCGCGCCAAGCATACCCAAAATGCTGACAGAAAACGGCTTAACATACTGCACAAATGCATCGGGTTTTTCCTTTAACCCGCAAACTGCAGACGCCGGCACCAGTATGAATGTGGTGACGGAGCAAATTTATAACAAACTGTTTGATATTAAAGATCACAGTGCCGCACTCGTTCCAGTGTTAGCACAATCCTATTCTCTTTCATCTGATGGTAAACAAATTCTTATTAATCTTCGTAAAGGGGTGAAATTCCATCATACCCCTTGGTTTACACCAACTCGTGACTTTAATGCCGAGGATGTGGTCTTTTCGATTAATCGTGTTTTAGGGCATGATACTTACTTACCTACATTTTCAGATAATGAAGTAACCTATAAAAATCCACAATATAGAATCTTCCATGAACAAGCTAAGAAGGTACACTTTCCGTATTTTGAAAGTATTAAGCTGAATCAAAAAATTAAAAGCATCACAGCAACCAATCCTTATCAGGTCAAAATTGAACTGTTTGAACCCGATGCGTCAATTCTGTCGCATCTTGCCAGCCAATATTCTATTATTTTCTCTCAAGAATATGCGTATCAATTAAGTGCAGATGATAATCTCACCCAATTGGACACACACCCTGTTGGCACGGGTCCTTATCAAGTGAAAGATTACGTTTATAACCAATATGTTCGCTTGGTACGCAATGAGGATTATTGGAAAAAAGAAGCCAAAATTAAAAATATTATTGTGGATCTTTCTGCGGATCGTACAGGGCGTTTAATTAAATTCTTTAATAATGAATGTCAAATCTCGTCTTATCCTGAAGTCAGCCAACTCGGTTTGCTAAGTGAAAAGGACGACCGTTATTATCTGCAATCTACGGATGGAATGAACTTGGCCTATTTGGCTTTCAATTTCCAAAAGCAATTAATGCAAGATAAAACTATTCGTCAGGCCATTTCACAAAGCTTAAACCGTTTTAGAATTGTGCGAAATATTTACCACAATACAGCAACTGTAGCGAATAACATTATCCCTGATATTTCTTGGGCTTCTGCGATTAATACGCCTGATTTTTCTTATGATTATCAGCCCTCAGAAGCGGAAAAAACGTTACGCGATAAAAAACTCACGTTAAAGATGTGGGTAATAAACGAAGAGCAAGTATATAACCCTGCACCAATAAAAATGGCGGAGCTCATTAAATGGGATTTAGCCAAAGCGGGAGTGGATGTTAAAGTGCGGTCAGTAACACGCACGTTTTTAATCGAACAATTACGCAAAGGCACGGAAGATTACGATTTAATCTTAACGGGTTGGCTTGCTGGAAACCTTGATCCTGACGGTTTTATGCGCCCGATTTTAAGTTGTGATACGCAAAATGAAATCACGAATTTATCAAATTGGTGTAATCCTGAATTTGATAAGATGATGAATCGTGCACTAGCGACCAATCATTTATATGAGCGCTCTAAAGCATATAACAATGCACAAGACCTCATTTTAAACGAATTACCTATTGTACCAATTGCAAACGTAAAACGACTTTTAGTCGCACGTGGTAATGTAAAAGGAATTGAGATGACCCCATTTGGTAGCATCAATTTTTCTACCTTGTATTTCATGAAAAATAAGGAGAAAAAATAATGCTCTTTTCAGCAATTCGTTATGTCATTTGGGTAAGCATTTTATTATTGATTTTATCCGTATTAAGTTTTGTGATTTTAATGCGAGATCCACTCAATGCCGATCTTGTCACAAATAACATTTATAGCGCTTATTATCATTACCTTACATCATTGTTACAGGGCGATTTAGGGATTACCTATAATGGCGGAGAATCGTTAAAAGATTTAATTTTTACTGTATTACCACCCACATTAGAACTCTGTTTTACCGCACTTTTATTGGCTTGCATCTTAGGTATTCCTCTCGGCGTATTAAGTGCGGTCTATAATCAGCGTCCTTGTGCACGCGCATTGCAAAGTATCTCTAATGTTGGTTTGTCTATTCCTATTTTCTGGTTTGCCCCGATTTTGCTCTATGTGGCCGCGATTCAAAGCTGGGAGATTGCCGCCATTGGACAATATAATTTGCTTTATGAAATCAAACCTATTACGGGATTCCCTATTATTGATGTGTGGTTTGTGGATGTGCCTTACCGAACTAAAATCGTACAAAATGTTTTACAACATTTAGCCTTGCCAACATTAGTGCTTTGTATTCTGCCAACCATGGAATTTATCCGCATTATTCAGCAACGGGCTGATTATTTACTTCAACAAGAATATGCTAAAGCGGCAGCAACGCGTGGCTGGTCAAAATGGACGATTTTAAGACGTTATGTTTTCCGCAATACTTTTCCGTTATTAATTCCACAACTTACGCGTGTATTTACCTTAGTATTAACACAATGTATGTTGGTAGAAAACGTTTTAGGTTGGCCAGGAATAGGACGTTGGCTGATTGATGCCGTAACCCAACAAGATTACAACAGTATTTCTGCCGGCGTGGTAGTAATTGGTATTTGTATCATTATTATTGATACGTTCGCCAAGTTGCTCATGTTTATATTAGATCCATTGAATAAGAAGGGCTGGTATGCAAGATAGAGAACCTGATGAATTTCGTGAAAGCACCTCCTTCTTTCAGATTTGGTTGCTTTTCCGTCAGAATCGTGTGGCATTATTCTGTTTCTATTTATTTTGCCTTCTGATTTTAACCGCACTTTTTCCTAAACTCATTATGCCTTATAGCGAAAGCATGGAGTTTGTCGGAGAAGAACTCATGCCGCCATCTTGGGTAGAAAAAGGTCGTATTGCTTTTTTCTTTGGTACAGATGATCTTGGTCGTGATGTACTCAGTCGATTAATTATGGGGACACAATATACTCTCGGTTCCTCTCTTTTAGTGGTCATTGCTGTGGCAATTATTGGTGGCGCATTAGGTATTCTTGCCGGTATGTCAGAAGGGATTAAATCTCGTTTTTTAGGTCATTTTTTTGACGCCTTTTTATCTATCCCTATTTTACTGATTGCCATTATTATTTCGACGTTAATGGAACCGAGCTTAATAAATGCCATGTTTGCCACTCTGTTGGCTATTTTGCCGTATTTTGTACATGCCATTTATCAAGCAATTCAGCAAGAACTAAAGAAAGACTACGTACTCTTACTAAAATTAGATGGTATTTCAAACTGGGAATTATTAAAAACTACAATCTTGCCGAATATTAGTGTCGTCTATACACAAGAAATTTCTCGAGCATTTGTGGTCGCTATTTTAGATATTACGGCTCTCAGCTTTATTTCTCTAGGTGCACAACGTCCAATGCCAGAATGGGGCGCAATGATTAAAGATTCGTTAGAGCTGATTTATCTTGCCCCTTGGACAGTTTTATTACCGGGCTTTGCTATTATTTTCACCATTTTATTAAGCATTATTTTTACTAACGGATTGTGTAAAGCAATCAATAAATATTACGAGTAACCCATGGCGCTGTTAGATATTCGCAATCTAAATATTGAAATTCAAACACCAAACGGTCGCATGAAAATTGTGGACGGCGTCAATCTTTCGCTTAATGAAGGGGAAATTCTAGGGCTCGTCGGTGAATCAGGTTCCGGTAAAAGCTTAATCGCTAAAGTAATCAGTAATTCCATAAAAGACAACTGGATCGTCACCGCTGACCGTTTTCGTTTTAATGATATTGAATTGCTTAAACTGACACCAAATCAGCGTCGAAAAATCGTTGGAAAAGAAATTTCAATGATCTTCCAAAACCCATTAAGTTGTCTTGATCCAAGCCGAAAAATTGGTAAACAGCTTATCCAAAGCATTCCAAACTGGACCTTTAAAGGCCGTTGGTGGCAGTGGTTTGGTTGGAAAAAACGTCGTGCAATTGAATTACTGCACCGTGTAGGGATTAAAGACCACAATGACATTATGGCGAGTTATCCTGATGAGCTCACTGAAGGTGAAGGTCAAAAGGTGATGATTGCTACAGCAGTGGCGAATCAACCTCGATTACTAATTGCGGATGAACCCACTAATTCTCTGGAATCCATTACGGCATTGCAAATTTTCCGCTTGCTTTCAAGTATGAATCAAAACCAAGGTACGACAATTTTATTAGCCAGTAACGATCTTAAAAGTATCAGCGAATGGTGTGATAGTATTTCCGTCCTTTATTGTGGGCAAAATACAGAGTCTGGGCCGACCGATCAAATATTAGAAATGCCTCATCATCCTTATACGCAGGCATTGCTTTACTCTGTTCCGGATTTTAGTCGTCCTTTAAGTTTTAAAAGCAAATTAGGAACACTAGAAGGCACAGTGCCAATTTTGGAACAAATGCCTATTGGTTGTCGTTTAGGACCTCGTTGTCCTTTTGCTCAACGTGAATGCATTCAAAAACCAAGCCGCTATCGCATTAAACAGCATGAGTTCTCCTGCCACCATCCGATAAATCTTCGAGAACGGCAGTTTAAAGATAAAGTGGCCGCTTCGCCGCTTACGCTCAACACAGAATCAAAAGGAAACGAATAATGCCATTATTAAAAGTGGAAAATCTTAGTAAAACCTTTGATGGTCCAGCCAAACTTTTTGGTTCAGAGCAGTTTTATGCGGTAAAGGACGTCAGCTTTTCGCTTAGTCGGAAAGAAACGCTTGCGATTATTGGTAAAAATGGTTCAGGAAAATCAACCTTAGTGAAAATGATTGCCGGGATTACTCCCCCTACTTCAGGGAAAATCTTATTTAATGATTTACCGCTCCAATTTGAAGATTTTCACTATCGTGCGCAACATATCCGAATGGTTTTCCAGGATGCTAATTCAGCGTTTAACCCTCGCTTAAATATTGGCCAAGCCTTAGATGCACCGCTGCGATTAATTACCGATTGGGATGAAGAAACTCGCAATCAAAAGATCTTTGACACCCTTTCATTAGTAGGGCTTTATCCAGATTATACTAATCTTAAAATTAAACACCTCTCTGTCAGTCAAAAACAGCGAATCGCTTTGGCTCGCGCACTCATTCTTCAGCCTGAAGTGATTATTATCGATGACGCACTTGGTACATTAGATGCTTCCGTTCGTGTTCAATTGCTTAATCTAATTTTAGATTTACAAGAACACTTAGGCATTTCCTATATTTATGTTGGACAAAATTTAGGGATTATCAAACATATTGCGGATCAAGTGCTAGTTATGGATGAAGGTGAAATTATCGAATCAGGTACACCAAGAGAGATCTTCACCAATCCGCAAAACAATATTACCCGCCTTCTTGTGGAAAGTCATTTTGGTCAATTGCTTGATGAAAATGCTTGGCAAACAACTACTTCCTAATCATCTGTAAATTCAAGTTAGGCATAGACATCTAAAAAAAACGTCTTTAAAATTGACCACTCTTTTCATTCTTTTTAACAAAATAGGAAAGCAACTATGCAAGCATTATTAAAACTCACTAACTTTGTGAGCAAAACTTTCGCACTATGGGCGATTGTTTTTGCTCTTCTCGCCTTTCTCTTCCCTGAACAATTCAAAATTTTTGCCCCCTACATTCCTTACCTTTTAGGTTTGGTGATGTTTGGCATGGGGATTACCTTAACTTTCGCTGATTTCAGTGAAGTGGCTAAACACCCTAAATCTGTATTCATTGGTGTAGCTGGTCAATTTATTATTATGCCAGCTATCGCATTCGGATTAGCGAAAGCTTTCGATTTGCCTGCTGATTTAGCGGTTGGTGTGATTCTGGTGGGTTCTTGCCCGGGTGGTACTTCATCAAACGTAATGACTTATTTAGCGAAAGGTAACACCGCACTTTCTGTTACTTGTACCACACTCTCAACCTTACTTTCACCAATATTAACCCCTGCTATTTTCTATGTATTAGCAAGCCAATGGTTAGATATTAATGCGGGCGCGATGTTTATGTCTGTATTACAAATGGTATTGTTCCCAATTTTCTTAGGTTTAGTCGTTCATGCACTCTTCAAAAAACAAGTAGAACAAGCAAGCCAAACTATGCCATTAGTCTCTGTTATTTCTATTGTCTTAATCTTGGCAGCGGTAGTGGCAGTAAGCAAAGACAAAATCATAGAATCAGGCCTATTAATTTTCAGCGTAGTAGTTTTACATAACTGCTTAGGTTATTTAATTGGGTACTTTGCGGCAAAATTATTTAAACTTAATACAGCGGATAGTAAAGCGGTGGCAATTGAAGTGGGCATGCAAAACTCTGCTTTAGGTGCAGCACTGGCTGCCGCTCATTTCAACCCGATTGCGGCGGTGCCAAGTGCTTTATTTAGTTTCTGGCACAATGTATCGGGTCCAATTTTGGCGAACATTTTCTCTAATATCAAAAATGAAAAATAAGCGATTTGGATAAAAAATAAGGGCGGAAATTACATTCCGCCCTTTTTATATTTTACTGTTTTACTTAACCGAACCACAATTTAAACAATACAAATACTGCCCTTTTGGATCATTAAATTTGGTTAACACATTCAGTTGTTTTTTCACTTGATGCACTTCCTGTGGTAATCCTAACCAATTTGTCAGTAACGCTTGGCCTTTTTGTTTAAGTTTACGATCTAATTGAGCTAAGAAGCTATTATCTTCATCAACCAACCATTGCACACTAAAGCTATCCATATATTTATCCGGATGTTGATTGACTAGCGCGACCACTTTATCAATGGCTATATCAATATCACCTAATTCGTCAACTAAGCCGTTTTTCTGTGCATCTTGTCCTAACCAAACTTGGCCCTGAGCAATTTTATCCACTTTGTCTTTTGATAATTGACGCCCACGGCTTACCACATCTAAGAAACGATCATAACCATTTTCAATACTAAGTTGATAAATATCCTGTGTATTCTTACCTAATGGGCTTAACGCTGAGGTTTCCGCGAGATCTGTTGTCGCTACGCCATCGGTACTCATTCCCATTTTTTTGATTGTATTTTCAAAGGTTGGAAATAATGCAAAAATCCCGATTGAACCTGTAATCGTATTTTTATCTGCCACAATATAGTCGGCAGTTGAAGAAATCCAATAACCACCAGATGCTGCCATGCCCCCCATGGATACCACAACAGGCTTGCCTGCTTTTTGAAGATTTTCAGTTTCCTGGCGAATAATTTCTGATGCAAATGCACTGCCACCTGGCGAGTTAACTCGGAGAACAACCGCCTTCACTTTCTCATTATCGTAGGCCTGTCTTAATAACTTCGCGATGGTATCGCCGCCAGCTGATTCTTCATCGCTTTCACCATCAATAATCGTCCCTTCGACATTCACTACCGCAACGATATTTTTTTCACTTGGATCGACAGAGAAACGATCGCCTAAATCAGATAAATAATCTTCAAAATCCACTAATTTGGCTTTGCCTTCTTCACCTTGACCGAAAAGTGCGGTCAATTTTTTATCTAAATCCAATCTTGTCGCAAACTGTGTCACTAACTGACGTTTTTTTACATAAGCCGTTTCATCACCTTTTAACGCTTTTAAATCACTAATATATTTTTGTGCATTAGGTAATACGTCATTGGCGGTAATATGGCGATTAACCATTAGTGTTTGCATATAGTTTTGCCACATGCCTCCAAGCCATTTTTGCATATTCGCTTTTGCTTCTGGCGACATATCATCACGCAAGAAAGGCTCTACCGCGGACTTATATGTCCCCACTCGGAAAATATGTGGTGTAATTTCAAGTTTTTCGAGCATGGATTTAAAGTAAAGATTTTCCTGACGCAAACCTTGAATGCTTACTTGTCCAATCGGATTGAGATAAATTTCATCCGCAAAACTCGCAAGGAAATATTGTGCTTGTGTGTAATTGTCAGCATAAGCAATAACGGGCTTTTCTGACTCTTTGAAACTTTGAATGGCTTTTCCTACGTACTCTAATGATGGAAGATCCCCCCCTTCAAAGTCATTTAAATTCAACACTAAACCACGAATTCGTTCATCGTCTTTCGCAGATAAAATACTTTGCACCACATCAAAGGTTGAATATTTGTAAGAAACTTTTTCATTATTTAAACGTTGGAATTCCTCTTGCCAACTCAGCATATCTTCCGTGTTATCAGCAAGATAGCCTGTTAAATTTAAATATAATGCACCTTGATCGCCTGATAAGACTTGGCTTTTCTTGCCATCACTAAAAAGGCTAATAAGGACAATCAACGCTAAAACAAATAGTAAGAACACAAAATTCATCACAAGATTTCGGATAAAATTGAGTGTTTTACAACAAAATTTCAATACGTTTAATATGGCATTCATGTGAAATTAAACCTTTAAAAACAGAAATAAAAATTGTGCGTAGCCTATCATAAAGTCCTGTGAAAAACTATGCTATAATCAACTGCACTTAAAACTAAAAAAGGAAAAACACTATGGATGCATTAACCCTTTTAACACAACGTAAATCGAATAAAAAATTAACAGCACCAGCCCCCAGCCAAGTGCAATTAGAACAAATGTTTCAAGCAGCTTTACATGCCCCTGATCATGGTAAACTTGAACCTTATCATTTCGTAGTTATCCAAGGCACCGGTTTAAGTAAATTGGAAAGCTTGCTCAAAGCAGCGGTGACTGAATTTGATTTAGGTGAAGAAAGATTAAAAAAAGCAGAGAATTTTGCACGCCGTGCGCCAATGATCATTGCGGTGATTGCTAAAATTAATCATGAAGTGAAAAAAGTACCGGGTTGGGAACAAATGCTTACTGCGGGTGCGGCAACTTATGCGATTCAACTTGCAGGCAATGCTCTGGGTTTTGAAAGTTTTTGGGCAACAGGTCCTTTCGTTGAGGGGCGTGAATTACGTGAAGCATTTGGTTGTGGTAAAAATGATAAGATTGTTGCCTTATTACAAATTGGTACAGCAGCTGAAAAATTAGAAAGAGATTGTAAACCTAAAGATTTATCACGTTTCGTGAGCCATCTATAAAGAAAAAATCAAAAAAGGCGGAAATTTCCGCCTTTTCTATTGTTTTTATTCAGTCTCGCCTTCTAATCCACTTCTAATTTTATTTTCAAACGCCGTATAATCCACTAAAAACGCATCGTGACCATAATCTGATGGGAATTCATAAAATTTTAAATCCACGCCTGCTTGTTCTAAAAGCTGTTTACTTTTATGTAAATCAATGGATTTAAATAGTTGATCTGTCGTCACTGAAACTAATGTATAGCAGGCTTTAATTCGAGATAAGGCTTCTTTCACATCTGCATACCCTACACTAGGATCATACAGATCGAGAGCTCGCAATAAATGCAAATAGGTGTTGGCATCAAAACGCTCTAAGAATTTTTTACCTTGATAACTCAAATAGGATTCCACTTGAAAGTGATCACCCCAAAATTGTCCTTCAGATTTAGTCGCTCGCCCAAATGCCTTGGCTAACTGTACATCTGTCCGATAGGTCAACATTCCCAACATACGAGCAATAGAAAGCCCTTGATTTGGTGGAGTCCCCTCATAATAATCGCCATTATTAAAATTTGGGTCATTAATGATAGCCTGACGCATCACATGATTAAACCCAATGGCTTCCGCACTAAAGAAGATGGAAGAACAGAGATTAACAATGTTGTCCATAAAATCGGGATAATCAATTGCCCATTGTGTAGCTTGCATACCGCCAAAGGATCCGCCCACTATTGCTTTTAAATGCGCTATGCCAAGATAGTCAAGTAACGCTTTTTGTACTTTGATAATATCTTGAACAATAATATTGGGGAACTGGCTACCGTAAGGTTTTCCTGTAGTGGGATTAATTGAGCTTGGTCCCGTTGTTCCTTTACACCCGCCTAATACATTTGAACAAATGAAAAAATATTTAGATGTGTCAAATGCAAGGCCATCCCCCATAAAATTTTGCCACCAACCATCTTTATTCGGTTCATCAAAATAAGGTTCGGCATCTCCTGTTAAGGCATGACAAATCAATACAGCATTGCTTTTATCTGCATTTAAAGTGCCGTAAGTTTGATATGCGACATTAATAGGCGAAAGCTGCCCACCCAATGTTAATTGGAGGGGATTGTCTTGAAAAAGCACGACATTTTGCACAGCCATTAAAATGATAACCTTTTACGTTGATGATTTAACAATTATCAACAGCTCATGTTTTTTGTCAAGAAATTTTAGACGTTTAGACGTCTAAATATTTCCTTATCAATTTGGTAAACAAATTACACTTGAAATTATTTTGATTTTTCAGTATGTTAGCAATATGCAACTATCCAAAATGCGGTTAAAAATGACCGCACTTTCATGGCTCTCTCGCCTTCCTCTGAAAAAACTCCTCGGCTACGCCTTGGGGTTAGGTTTACTCGTCTTGATTGGCTGCTTCACCATTGATCGTGCTATTAGTTTCTATGTACAAGATCGCATTTATGAAGACATTGAAACGCTCCCGCATCGTCACTACGCACTAGTACTAGGTACATCCAAATATATCGCTAAAGGAAAAACCAATAAATATTATGACTATCGCTTAGAAGCATCAAAATACTTAATCGATCAAAATAAAGTTGATTATCTACTACTAAGTGGCGATAACCGCACGCTTCAATACAACGAGCCGCGTACCATGTTTTTGGATCTACGTAAAATGGGCGTGTCTGAAAGCGTCATGTTTAAAGATTTTGCAGGATTCCGCACTTTAGACTCTGTTGTGCGAGCAAATAAAGTTTTCCAAGTTCCTTCCTTTACGATCATCAGTCAAAAATTCCATTGTGAACGCGCGCTGCTTATTGCTAAACATTACGATATTGATGCCATTTGTTTCACCGCAAAACAGCCAGAAGTTTATTTTGGGACACGTGTCCGCGAAATGTTTGCTCGCGTGAAAGCCGTATTAGACTTAATTATCGGAGTAAAACCCTACTTTCTCGGCACACCAGAACCGCTACCAATACCTGCTGAATAGTTAACTATTCTTTAATTTTTACCCTATTTAATCAAAAAAGATCTAAATAAAAAGATTTTTATACGATTTTTTATCATATTTATTTGACAATTTTTACTTAAATCGCTATTTCTAATAGCTATCATAAAACACAACATCTTACTTTTTCATTTTTAGAGGATTATCTTATGTCTCATTTATCGGTAGCAAAATTTGGCGGTACGTCTGTCGCAAACTATTCCGCTATGCAAGCTTGTGCCAAAATCGTTATTGCAGATCCTAATACTCGCGTTGTCGTGCTTTCTGCCTCTGCTGGTGTAACAAACTTATTAGTTGCCTTAGCCAATGGCGTAGAAGCTGAAGAACGTACAAAATTAATTGGTGAAGTCCGCCAAATTCAAGAAAACATTTTAAATGAATTAAAAGACGACAGTCATGTTCGCCCTGTCATTGAAAAATACTTAGAAAATATTACCGCACTTTCTGAAGCGGCTAGCCTTGCGACATCACTTGCTTTAACTGATGAACTCATTAGCCATGGTGAAATGATGTCAACTCAAATTTTCATTGAAGTATTAAGAGAATTACAAGCTTCTGCAACTTGGGTTGATGTACGTACTTTAGTGGCAACTAATGATAACTTTGGTAAAGCTGCACCAGATGATGCACAAACTCAAGCGAACTGCGATAATTTATTAAAACCATTAATCGATCGCGGTGAATTAGTCATCACTCAAGGCTTTATCGGTCGTGAACCTGGCGGTAAAACGACTACTTTAGGCCGTGGTGGTAGCGACTACTCTGCTGCACTTTTAGCAGAAGTATTAAACGCAAAAGATGTCTTAATTTGGACTGATGTGGCGGGTATTTATACGACCGATCCACGTATCGTACCAAATGCACAACGTATTGATACCATGAGCTTTGCTGAAGCGGCTGAAATGGCAACCTTTGGTGCGAAAGTATTACACCCAGCGACATTACTTCCTGCTGTGCGCAGTAATATCCCTGTTTATGTGGGTTCAAGTAAAGCACCAGAGGCTGGTGGTACTTGGGTAACTCGTGATCCTCAACCTCGTCCAACATTCCGTGCAATTGCATTACGTCGCGATCAAACCCTATTAACCCTTTCAAGTCTCAGTATGCTACATGCACAAGGCTTCCTAGCGAATGTATTCACTATCTTAGCAAAATATAAAATTTCTGTGGATACGATCACAACCTCTGAAGTAAGCATTGCATTAACCTTAGATAAAACTGGCTCAGCTTCATCTGGTGTAGAATTACTTTCACCAGAATTATTAGAAGAATTAAGCCAATACTGCACCGTGAAAGTTGATACAGGCTTATCGCTTGTTGCATTAATTGGAAATGACTTACACCTCGCTTCAGGTGTGGCAAAACGTATTTTTGACACTCTTGAAGGCTATAACATTCGAATGATTAGCTATGGCGCAAGCACTAATAACATTTGTATGCTCGCGATGAGCGATAAGGCAGATAACGTGGTTCGTTCATTACACAAATCTTTGTTTGAATAATAAATTTAATAAAAAGTGCGGTTAAAAATAACCGCACTTTTTTACGTTTAAAATTTGAGATTACGACCAAAAAAGAGTAAAGTAATCGTTTGTCTAATTTATAAACTTACGCAAACTTAAGGCGGAAATTATGGGAAAAAGTGTTGTTGTTCTTGGCGCTCAGTGGGGCG
This sequence comes from uncultured Haemophilus sp., assembly GCA_963517645.1. Classification (GTDB taxonomy): domain Bacteria; phylum Pseudomonadota; class Gammaproteobacteria; order Enterobacterales; family Pasteurellaceae; genus Haemophilus_D. The sequence continues at coordinate 23,574 of CAUQGU010000006.1, forward strand.
ATGAAGGGAAAGGCAAGATCGTTGATTTATTAACAGATCGCGTTAAATATGTGGTGCGTTACCAAGGTGGTCACAACGCAGGTCACACTTTAATTATTAATGGTGAAAAAACCGTATTACGCTTAATTCCATCAGGTATTTTACGTGATAACGTGACCTGTTTAATCGGTAACGGCGTGGTGCTTTCTCCTGCCGCATTAATTCAGGAAATGGGCGAATTAGAAAACCGTGGCGTCAAAGTGCGTGAACGTTTATTAATTTCAGAAGCTTGTCCATTAATTCTACCTTATCACGTTGCAATGGATCTCGCGCGTGAAGCTGCATTAGGCAAAAAAGCTATTGGTACAACCGGTCGTGGTATCGGCCCAGCTTATGAAGATAAAGTGGCTCGTCGTGGTTTACGCGTGGGCGATTTATTCAATCGTGAAGCCTTTGCTGAAAAATTAAAAAATATCCTTGAATACTATAATTTCCAATTGGTGAACTACTACAAAGTAGAACCTGTTGATTATCAAAAAACATTAGACGACGTGTTCGCAGTAGCCGATATTATTACTGGCATGGTGGCAGATATCACAACCATCTTAGATACTGCTCGTAAAAATGGCGACAACATCCTATTCGAAGGTGCACAAGGTACCATGCTTGATATCGACCACGGCACCTATCCATATGTGACCAGTTCTAACACCACGGCAGGTGGCGTAGCAACAGGTTCTGGTTTCGGTCCTCGCAACCTTGACTATGTGTTAGGTATCATCAAAGCATACTGTACACGTGTTGGTGGCGGTCCATTCACCACAGAATTATTCGATGAAACTGGTGCTGAAATTGCTCGTAAAGGTAATGAATTTGGTGCAGTAACCGGTCGTCCTCGTCGTTGTGGTTGGTTTGATGCAGTAGCCATTCGCCGTGCAATTCAACTTAACTCTATTTCTGGCTTCTGTATGACCAAATTAGACGTATTAGATGGTTTCGATGAAGTGAAAATCTGTACAGCTTACAAAATGCCAAATGGCGAAATCGTTGAATATGCCCCATTAGCAGCGAAAGATTGGGAAGGCGTAGAGCCAATTTACGAAACCTTACCAGGCTGGAAAGAAAACACCTTCGGTGTAACTGATGTAAATAAATTACCGCAAACTTGCCGTAATTACATCAAACGTATCGAAGAAGTAACTGGCGTGCCAGTAGCTATCCTTTCAACGGGCCCAGATCGTGTTCAAACAATGATTTTACGCGATCCATTTGCTGCCTAAAACAACATAAAAATAAACCGCACTTTGGCATAACCAAGTGCGGTTATTTTTTAAGGAGTTTTTGATGACTGAACAAGATATTGTGGGCTACCTAAAAAATCACCCTGATTTTTTTACCTATCACCCCGAGCTACTTCAACAGCTTACCATTTCTCATAGCCATGAAGAAGGGACGATTTCGTTAGTCGAAGCACAGCTTGCTCAGCAACGAGAACAAATTAAAACGCTTACTCAACTCCTCGAAAAATTTCATCAGCTTGCTCATCAAGAAGCAGATATTTTCTTTGCTCTCTTGCCTTTGCAGAAGAAACTGTTTCAAACAGACGACTTTATTTCCATCAATGAAAAGTTAGATGACTGGGCAAAAGGCTATGAGTTAGAAGGCGCTAAAATTTTACTTTTCACGGATAGTTGGCCAAAAAATAGCACTATTCCTGAACAACATTGGTTAGACCGAAAAGCCTTTGAACTTATTCGCCTAGAGCGTATGGGATTACGCCAATTCTATTTAGGCGATCTCTCCAATAAAGAAAAAGCCCTCATGTTCCTCCCTGAAGAACTCCCTATCGGCTCTGTAGCGATTTGCCGTTTAGGTGGAACACCTCAAAAACCAACCGCACTTTTACTCTTCAAATCTCGAGACACAGACCGTTTCCATAACGACCAAGACACCACATTTCTTCGACATTTAGTCGATATTGTGGAATTGCATTTGGGAAGATGGCTTTAAAGATTATTAATATCAAATTATTGATCCTGCTCACAATTTCAAAAAAATAAACTTTCTTTATTTTTCAACTCTTTCTACAATACCTTTGTTTTTATTATTAAAAACACACAATTCAATTTAACTTCAGATATCACAAGGGTCTAATTATGAAAATTTTAACTTGGCCTGTGGTTGCAGGTGCTGCACTTGGTATCGTTGCGCCACTTCTCACTTACAATGGCAATCCTGGTAATATGGGATTTTGTGCGGCTTGTTTCTTACGCGATACAGCCGGATCGCTTGGATTACATCACGCTGCCCCATTACAATACCTTCGCCCAGAACTCATTGGATTAGTTTTAGGAGCACTCGCCAGTGCATTCTTATCTAAGGAATTTAAACCTCGTGGAGGCTCTGCTCCACTCGCTCGTATTAGCTTAGGCTTTTTTGCGATGCTTGGTGCGCTTATTTTCTTAGGTTGTCCATGGCGTGCTTATTTACGATTAGGTGGCGGTGATCTCACTGCAATTGCCGGTATTGTAGGATTGTTTGCCGGTGTATTAGGCGGTATTTTCTTCGCTAATCGAGGATTCTCATTAGGAAAATCGAAGGAACAAAGCCAATCTTCTGGCTTAATCGGTCCAATCTTTGCCGTGATTTTACTTGTTTTAGCCTTAACCCAATTTAAATTTGGTGAAAATCTTGCGATTTACACTTCCGAAAAAGGGCCTGGTGCACAACATGCAGCTATTTGGATGTCACTTGCTGGCGGATTACTTCTCGGTGTGCTGATGCAAAAATCGCGTTTTTGCACAATTGGGGCATTTCGAAACGTTGTCCTCTTCCGTGATGCGCATTTATTAAATGGCGTGATTGCATTGATTGTCTTTGCGGCAATAACCAATGCCTTATTAGGTCAATTCCATTTAGGCTTTGAAAAACAGCCTATCGCGCATAATGACTATCTCTACAATTTCCTTTCTATGGCGCTTTGCGGTCTTTGCTTTGCATTAGGCGGTGGTTGTCCAGGTAAGCAATTAGTCAATATTGGTGAAGGGAACAATGACTCTGCATTATTTGTGCTCGGTATGCTACTGGGCGCAGCAGCGGCACATAACTTTGGTTTCGCAGCCGCTCCTACTGGCGTTCCAATCTTTACGCCTTATGTTTTAATTGCCGGCTTTGTGGTTTGCTTGTATATTGCATTGACCAATAAATCAGAAGCTTAACATTCATTTAGAATAAACAAAAAGGAAGTCAATTATGACTTCCTTTTTTCGTTTTTAAAAGTGCGGTCATTTTTAACCGCACTTTCCACATCATTAAAGTATATTTTTCTCGCCACGGGAAAGACTAATTAAGCCTGAACGAACAATCTCAAGTAATGTACTTTCTTCTTTCACAGCCTCAACAAAAGCATCTAATTTATCTTTTGTACCCGTTAACTGAATGGTATAAGATTTTGTTGTCACATCCACAATCTGACCACGGAAGATGTCAGCTAAACGTTTTAATTCATCACGCGATGAACCCGTTGCACGCACCTTCACTAGCAACACTTCACGCTCTACGTGATCATGTTCACTCAAATTGATGACTTTAAACACGTCCACTAATTTGTGAAGTTGCTTTTCAATTTGCTCAAGCACTTGCTCATCTCCTACCGCTTCAATCGTCATACGAGAAAGGGTTGGATCGTCCGTAGGTGCCACAGTTAAGCTTTCAATGTTAAATGCACGTTGGGAAAATAAGCCGACCACACGAGATAATGCACCGGATTCATTTTCTAATAAAACAGATAAAATTCTACGCATTATTCTTTCTCCTCTTGTGGTTTGCTTAAAATCATCTCATTCATCGCCCCGCCGCGAACTTGCATTGGGTAAACGTGTTCGGTTTCATCAACGTTAATATCAACAAAGACCAATTTATTTTTAATGCTGAAAGCTTCTTGTAATTTGCTTTCTAATTCATCTGGTGTCGAAATTTGAATTCCCACATGACCATAAGATTCGGCTAACTTCACGAAATCAGGTAAAGAATTCATATAAGTTTGAGAATGGCGGCCTGAGTAAATCAAATCTTGCCATTGTTTTACCATGCCTAAGAAGTGGTTGTTCAAGCAAATTATCACCACAGGAATACCATATTGTGTTGCTGTTGAAAGCTCTTGGATATTCATTTGAATACTGCCATCACCCGTTACACAAACCACGGTTGCTTCAGGATGTGCAAGTTTTACCCCTAATGCAGCCGGTAAACCGAAGCCCATCGTACCTGCACCACCTGAGTTGATCCAACGACGCGGTAAATCAAACGGATAATGTAATGCGGCAAACATTTGGTGTTGGCCTACATCCGATGCCACATAAGCTTGACCTTTTGTAATGCGATACACGGCTTCCATCACTTGCTGTGGTTTGATGACGCCTGAAGTGCGGTCGAAATCCAAGCATTTTTTCGCTTTCCATTCATCGATTTGTTTCCACCAATCTTCTAAGTGATTCTGCGGACGCGAACCAATTTCTTCACCTAATAAACTTAAGAATTCATCCAATACATTTTTCGCGTTACCTACAATTGGAATAGCCGCAGGTACGTTTTTAGAAATAGAGGTTGGATCAATATCAATCTGAATCACTTTGGCATTCGGGCAATATTTATCTAAGTTATTAGTGGTACGGTCGTCAAAGCGCACCCCAACACCAAGAATTAAATCACTTTCATGCATCGCTGTATTGGCTTCATAAGTCCCGTGCATCCCAAGCATGCCTAAAAATTGTTTATCCGTACTTGGGTACACGCCTAAACCCATTAACGATGAGGTAACCGGTAAATTTAAACGTTGAGCGAACTGTATTAATTCTTCATGACAGCCTGCAGCAATTGCACCACCACCCACGAATAAAACCGGTTTTTTAGCCACTAATAATGCTTTTAATGCTTTCTTAATTTGACCTTTATGACCATTTACCGTTGGATTATAAGAACGAAGCTCAACAGATTTTGGATATTCATAAGGATATTTTAATGTTGGGTTTACCGTATCTTTTGGAATATCTACAACAACGGGACCTGGACGGCCTGTTGAAGCGATATAAAAGGCTTTTTTCAAGATCCCTGGAATGTCTTCAGCTTTTTTAACGATAAAGCTGTGTTTAACTACTGGGCGAGAAATCCCGACCATATCACATTCTTGGAACGCATCACGACCGATTAGGCTACTCATTACCTGACCTGAAATGATCACCATTGGTACCGAATCAGTATAAGCGGTCAAAATACCCGTAATCGCATTGGTTGCACCGGGTCCTGATGTGACTAACACACAACCCACTTTACCTGTCGCACGCGCATAACCATCTGCCATATGTACCGCAGCTTGCTCATGACGAACTAAAATATGCTCAATCCCACCAAGGGTATGGATTGCATCATAAATATCCAATACGGCACCGCCCGGATAACCAAATAAATACTCAACGCCTTCGTCACGCAAAGACTGAACCACCATTTCCGCACCGGATAATTTCTTCATATTTTACTCCTAAAACTGACCGCACTTTTATTACTACGATTCGTTGTCAAAACAATGGAACCATCATACCGAAAGAAAATAACTTGTCTAGCATTGCAAAAGTCTAAAAAAACAAATTTAAAAGCATTAAAATCTACATAAATTAAAAAATAAAGTTTTAAATAAAGATTAAAGTTAAAAAACATGGATAATTAAATTTTTATATAGAATTTTATAAAAATAAAAAAATTTTATTCTTTTGTTCAAAAATTTGAACTAGATCACATTTTAAATGTTGTTTTCTCTTATGAGCGGGAGGAAAAAGAATTGATGATAAGAAAAAACCGCACTTGGAAGAGCCAAAGTGCGGTTAGATTTTAAGACGTTTTTAATTAGCCGTTATAGCGTTTGAACACTAAAGTCGCGTTTGTACCACCGAAACCAAAGCTGTTTGACATTACAGTTTGTAAGCCTGCATTTTCTTTTGTTTCAGTCACGATGTTGCAGCCTTCAGCCGCTTCGTCTAATGTTTCAATATTAATGCTTGGTGCAATGAAGTCATTGTGTAGCATTAATAAGGTATAGATTGCTTCGTGTGCACCAGCAGCACCTAAAGAGTGACCGGTCATTGATTTGGTTGAAGAAATCGCGGGGATTTTGTCACCAAATACATTTTTGATTGCACCCAATTCTTTCACGTCACCAACTGGTGTTGATGTACCGTGTACGTTGATGTAATCAATTGGCGTATCTACCGTTGCCATTGCTTGTTTCATACAACGCTCTGCACCTTCACCACTTGGCGCCACCATGTCGTAACCATCAGAGGTTGCACCGTAGCCCACAATTTCTGCGTAGATTTTTGCACCACGTGCCAATGCGTGTTCTAATTCTTCAACCACTACAACTGCACCACCACCTGCGATAACGAAACCATCACGGTTTGCATCGTAAGCACGAGACGCTTTTTCTGGGGTATCATTGTATTTAGTTGAAACCGCACCCATTGCATCGAATTCAGTTGCACATTCCCAAGATAATTCTTCCGCACCACCCGCGAAAACCACATCTTGTTTACCTAATTGAATTAATTCAACTGCGTGACCGATACAGTGTGCAGACGTTGCACAAGCAGAGCTGATTGAGTAGTTCACACCACGGATTTTGTAAGGGGTTGCTAAACAAGCTGATACGCTTGAAGCCATGGTTTTAGTTACTGCGTAAGGACCAATTGCTTTCACACCGCGTGGACCACGTACTGCATCACAAGCCACTAATTGGTTGTGAGCTGAACCAGTACCTGCACCGATTACAAGACCTGTGCGGTCATTTGAAACTTGATCTTCTGTTAAACCTGAATCTTCAATCGCTTCACGCATAGAAAGATATGCATAAGCTGCCGCATCACCCATAAAACGATATACTTTACGATCGATGTGCTCGCTTGGATCAAGTTTGATTGTGCCCGCAACATGGCTACGCATTTTCATTTCAACAAACTCAGGCACGACTTCAATACCAGATTTACCTGCTTTTAATGAAGCCAAAACTTCTTCTTTGTTGTTACCGATACTTGAAATAATACCAAAACCAGTAATTACAGCTCTTTTCATTCTTTATTCCTTATGATTTAGGGGAAATTAAATTCAACTTACAGTTGTTAGCTGAACGCAATTTACTATGAAATGAAAATATTGCAAGCAATAATTCATTTGTTCGACCAGTTAAGTTTTAACCGACTCAAAATTTCCGTGCTATTATAAAAGAATTTGATAAGGCAAAAAAGGGCTAACACATGTTCACCATTCAGCACGCAAAAATTCATTTTAACCAAGAGAATACGCCTGTTTCGGATAAATTCGATGACGTGTATTTTTCTAATCAAGATGGTTTAGCGGAAACCCACTATGTGTTTTTAGAAGGTAATCAGTTGTGGGAACGTTGGGTTAATTATCAAGAAGCCCACTTTGTTATTGCTGAAACGGGGTTTGGCACAGGATTAAATTTCTTTGCGGTGACTACGCTATTCCGTGAATTTCGTCAAAAATACCCTGATTCACCTTTTAAACGCCTTTATTTTATCTCTTTTGAAAAATACCCTTTGCCACTTGATGCATTACAACAAGCCCATTTAGCCTATCCTCAATTTTATAACCTTGCTCAGCAGTTACAGCAGCATTGGCTTAATCCCATTCAGGGTTGCTACCGTTTTCATTTTAATGAAACCACGTTAGATCTTTGGTTTGGTGATGTGGCTGAAAATCTGCCACAACTTGGCGATTATATGAACGGTAAAATTGATGCGTGGTTTTTAGATGGTTTTGCGCCGAGTAAAAACCCCGACATGTGGAATGAGCAGCTTTATCAGCAAATATTTCGTTTTACCAAGCCACAAGGCACCTTTGCGACCTTTACTGCGGCAAGTGCGGTTAGAAAAGGCTTAGAAAATGCGAGCTTTAATATTAAGAAACGCAAAGGCTTTGGTAAAAAACGGGAATGTCTTTCTGGTCAAAAAACGCGGGAAAAACCAACCGCACTTTCTGCGCCTTGGTTTCATAGTCAGCCAGCCAATCTCAAAGAACAAGATATTGCCATTATTGGTGGTGGTGTTGCCTCGCTTTGTACAGCCATTTCATTGGTTAAACGCGGAGCTAAAATCACAATTTATTGCGAAGATGAGCAAACTGCCCTCAATGCATCTGGCAATAAACAGGGGGCTTTTTATCCGCAACTGAGCGATGATAACGAGCGCAATATTCGTTTTTATATTCATGCTTTTGCCTATGGCCATCAATTTCTACAATGGGCAATTCAACAACAAATCGAATTTGAACATGAGTTCTGTGGTGTCGCACTTTGTGCTTACAATGAGAAAGCTGAAAGTAAATTAAATAAAATCGTTGAACTGAATTTGCCTTCTGATTTATATCAGTCATTAAACAAATCTAAATTAAGTGAAAAAGTGGGCTTACCGTTACCTTTTGGTGGCGCTTTTATCCCTCAAGGTGCTTGGCTTGCACCACGTCAGTTAGTTCAACACGCTTTTGCCTTTTTAGAAAAACAAGGCGTCCAGATTAAAACATTACAAAAAGTAACCGCACTTTCGCAAACAGAACACGGTTGGCAAATCACCACAGCTGAAAATGAAACTTTCTGCCATGAAGTGGTTGTTTTAGCAAACGGGCATAAACTCACAGAGTTTGAACAAACACAAAAACTCCCACTCTATCCTGTTCGCGGACAAGTGAGCCAAATTCCAACATCCGCAAACTTGCTTAAACTCAAAACTGTGTTGTGCTATGACGGCTACCTGACGCCAGTCGATCAAGCGAAAGCCAGTCATTGTATTGGCGCAAGTCATGTTCGTGATAATGCAACTCGTGAATTTAGCCTAACTGAACAACAAGAGAATCAACAAAAAATTCAGCAAAATATACCTGAAGAGTGGACAAAAGAAGTGGATACATCGGGTAATCTTGCTCGAATCGGTGTGCGTTGTTCGGTACGTGATCTTACGCCAATGATGGGCGCTGTTCCTCATTTTTCTGCTCAGCAAACACAATATCAGAATTTGTTTAATTTACGCCGCCGTAAACAGCCAATAGAACAAGCTGAAAACTACCCTAATCTCTACTTAATCGGCGCATTAGGCTCTAGAGGATTAACTTCTGCGCCATTTTTGGGTGAAACACTGGCTTCCTTAATTTATGGTGAACCCTTACCGATGAGTGAAGATCTGATTCATAACTTAATGCCAAACCGCAGTTGGGTCAGACGCTGGTTGAAAGGGGCGGAAGTGAAATAAAAAAGTGCGGTTAAAATCAACCGCACTTTTTTAATACAAGCTTAAACGTTGTAATCGCTGTCTGGCGATTTCTTTGATTTCATCCTTTTTCGCCGTATTCATAATTTCCAAATAAAGCAATTTGGCCAAACCAATGTTGACTTGTGTTCCAATCCCTTCTTCATACAAACGAGCTAAACGGAATTTTCCTTCATTACTACCCGCATTTGCAGCCTTTTGAAACCATTCAAAGGCTTTGGTAAATTCTTTCTGATTGGTATATATATCTCCTAATGTAAGCATCGCATCAGGATCTTTTGTCGCACTGGTTTCAAATAATTTAATCGCTTGAGCGGTATCTTGTTTTACATAGTTGTTGCCGTTGAAATACATGACCGCCAAATTATTGATAGCTTTAATACTGCCTCGCTCAGCAGCTTCACTAAACCACCAATAAGCCAACTCTTTATTTTCATCCACTCCACGGCCTAAATTATAAAGCATCCCTAAATTGCTTTGCGCTTGTAAATTACCTTCCAAAGCTAAAGGATACATAATTTCAAAAACGGCTTTCCAATCTTGTTTCTCAGCCAGTTTTTGCGCCAGATCCATTTTTTGCTGCTCCGTCATTTGCGCTTTATCGACCAAATCAATGGTTTTCATCGCAAATGCTGAACTGCTTAAGGTGAGCGTGGTGAGGAGTAAAAGTTTGGCTAATGTCTTCATCTTATAATGTCGCTATCAATAAAATAATCAAAAAAATGGCGGATGTTCCGAATTCTATTAGACCGACTTGCTTAACCGAAAGTTTCTTGGTTGGTAAATAAATGGCACGAATTAACGCCGGCACAAAAGCAAGTGATAAGACATATTGTTGGGTAAACAAGCAACCGAGTACACAAAGCACGTGGAAAATAATAGAGGCTTTGAGATAAAGCGGATTTTTGCGTTCACGCATCATTGATTTGACATAAAGCGTCGTGCCTATAAAAAAGAGACTTGGATACAGCGCCACCCACCAGATTTTTTCGTCAAAAGTGCGGTCAGAAAAATAATAGGATCCCATACCTGCAAGGGCAAAAATCGCAATACCCGCTAAATCATTGAGAAGATTACGTTCATCTTTTTTCTTGGTGTAATAGATACTCACCAACACAAAAGGAAACATGGCGGCAATAAAGAAAAGAATTTGCCAGTTATAAAAAATGGCAGGAAGCGCAAATAAAAAAGCTGCGACACCATAGATGATTGTCCACTTTTTATATTCCGCCATATTTTTGCCTTTAAAGAGACTCAGCATTGGGTAACTCAGCAAATACATGCTGAACCAAGCTAAAAGCAAAAAGAAATGCACCCAAACAGGTGAAGCTAATAACATACCGTAAACAAAAGGCAATAATGCCATCACAATGGCGCCATATTGATTCGAAATCAGGAGTTTCATAGTTCTCTTTAGTTGATAAAAATTCTCAGTTATTTTATCCCACAATTTCTTGATTTACAAAGTTTAAAACCGCCTTTAGAATGGAATTATCTTCATCAAAAAGGAGCCATTATGTCGATTCAACGCATTCAACCAAGCAAACGCTTTTCTGAAGTGGTCATTCATAACAATACTGCCTATTTTGCAGGCCAAGTACCGGAAAAAACCGTTAAGCAAAATGCTTACGAGCAAACCAAAGAAGTCCTTTCACTGATCGATAAACTATTGGCTGAAATTGGTTCGGAAAAAAGTAAAATTCTTACTACGCAAATCTTCCTTGCTGATATGGCTGATTATACTCAACTCAACCAAGCATGGGATGAATGGGTCGATAGTCAAAATCCACCAAGCCGAGCAACCGTAGAAGCAAAACTTGCGGATCCTGATTGGAAAGTTGAAATCGTGATTATTGCAGCCGTGTAAACACAGCTTTTTCAAAATGTGATCAACCGCAAAGAAAGTTTTTCGATTTTCCTTTACACTAAACACTGAGTTCAAAATAGGGAGTAATGTATGCAATCATGGATACCAGAAATATGGCAAGCCGCTATGATTGGGCTTGTAGTTGGCGTAATCTTAGGCTACGTATTATTACGTTTAACGAAAGGTTCAGTTAAAAAACAAGTTCAGACAGAAGCTGAACTAAAAGAAGTCAAAACACAATTAAGCGATAAACAAGCACAACTTGAAAAACATTTCGCGGAAAGTGCTGAATTATTTAAAACTTTAATTGGTGATTATCAAAAACTCTATCGTCACTATGCAGTTTCATCTGAAACCTTGCTTGGTAATAAACCCGCTAACAAAGGTTTATTCACTCAACAATTGGTGACCGCCTCATCAGAAAGTAAATCTGAAGAGCCGCCTCGTGATTATTCCGAAGGTTCATCTGGTTTATTAAAAACAGATAAAGAAAACCAATAATAATTAACGGTTGAATAATAAAAAAATCAGGGATTAAATACTTGATCCCTGATTTTTTATTAGTGATTACTCAATACTTGAGCCGGTTGTAACTTCGCGGCTCGACTGGCTGGATAAAGACTCGCGAGTAAACTCAATACCAATGCTGCTACGAGAACTAATACAACATCAAACCAATGTAATTCGCTTGGTAAGAAATCAACGAAATAAATGCCATCTGATAACAGTTTTTTACCGAGTAATGTCTCGATGCCTTGAATAATCGGCGTGAGATTCAGTGCAAGTACAACACCTAACACGATACCAATCAAACAGCCTTTCATTCCTGCAAGCAAGCCATACCAAATAAATATTTGTTTAATAAATCCATTATTCGCCCCTAAGGTTCGCATAATCGCAATATCACCTTGCTTATCTTTTACTGCCATAATTAAGGTTGAAACGATATTAAAACACGCCACCCCAATTACAAGCACCATCGCGATATACATTACCGTACGGATAAGTTGAATATCACGATACATATAGCCAAATTTTGCCACCCAGTTTTGAATGTAAAGCAGTTGCGGATAATCATTTAGCATCGAATAATCCATTTCTTGTACCTTGAATGGATCATCCACTTTCAATTCAACACCGGTAATTTGATCTTTGCGATACCCCATTAATTCTTGCGCTTGAGGTAATGCCAGTAAGGCATAACTGTGGTCTAACTGACCATCTAAACGCAAAATAGCGGTCACTTGAACACGCTCACGATTAGGTTGCGCCATTTGATCTTCGCCATTCGGTTGAGAGATTAATAAAGACACCCAATCGCCTGCTTTAACATCTAACGCTTTGGCAATACCAGAGCCCAGCACCAATCCGCCTTCTTCTGCGAATTTTTGCCAGCCATCGCCTTCCACAAACTTACCAAGAGAACTCACTTGATCTTCAGCTTGTTTATCTACCCCTTTCACTTGTACAACTTTAAGTTTATTGCCGTTTTCGACTAAGGCAGTAAAACTCACAAAAGGTGAAAGTGCGGTAATTTTTTTGTTTGTTTTTAGACGCTCTTCTAGCTTTTGCCAATGGTTTAATGTGGCTTCATTGGCATGTGGATTAACGGTGATTTCCGTATGTGGCACGACAGCCAAAATACGTGAATTCAATTCTCGCTCAAACCCATTCATGGCACTTAACCCCACAATCAACACCGCTACGCCAAGAGCGATACCGATAGCAGAGAATTTCGAAATTAACGCCACCAACGGATTCTTTTGCTTACCTCGTTGATAACGCCAGCTAATGAAAAAAGGCGTATTCATTATGCACCTTCCTTCAAAATGCCGTCTTGCATGGTTAAGCAACGAGACAGTTTTTGCGCTAATGACATATCATGCGTAACCAATAAAAACGCAATATTTTGTTCCGCATTCAAGGTTTGAATCAACTCAAAAATACTTTCGGTGGTTTTATGATCTAAGTTACCAGTTGGTTCATCAGCCAAGACGAGAGCGGGATTATTCACTAATGCACGAGCAATCGCCACTCGTTGACGTTCCCCACCAGAAAGGGCTGACGGACGATGGGTAATGCGATGGCTTAAGCCTACTGCACCCAATATTTTTTCAGCACGATCTTTTGCTTCTGTTTTATTCTGACGACCAATTAACATCGGCATCATCACATTTTCCAAGGCGGTAAAATCTGCCATTAAATGGTGAAATTGATACACAAACCCTAGATTTTGGTTACGTAATTTAGCCAATTCACTTTCAGACGCTTTTTGCAATGATTGCCCTTTAATAAAGACTTCCCCACTACTTGGCTGATCTAAGCCGCCTAAGGTGTGTAATAAAGTACTTTTTCCCGAACCAGAACTTCCCACAATCGCCACTAATTCTTGTGGTTTCATGGCAAAGCTTACGCCTTTTAATACTTGGGTTTGGTTCTCGCCTTCTTGGTAAAATTTATTAATATTTTGGCATTCTAATAAGTAGCTATTCATATTTTACTCATAACGTAATGCTTCCGCCGGCTCAGTTTTTGCCGCACGATAAGCTGGATAAATGGTTGATAATAAAGATAACAATAAAGAAAAGGCAATCACAATAATGACTTGCATTGGCTCAATCGAGGTCGGCAAGAAAACACCGTTCGGATTGACCGCACTTAAAATTGCCCCAAGATTTAAGGTAATTAATACGCCCAGTACAGCACCAATTAACGTGCCCACTAGCCCCACCAATAAACCTTGATAAATAAAGATCGAACGTACTTGGGATTTAGTAACACCTTGTGTTTGCAAAATGGCAATTTCCCCTTGTTTATCCACCACCATTAAACTTAATGAGGTCACGATATTGGAAATCGCAACAACAATAATTAAGCTAATCAACAAGCCCATCATATTTTTTTCCATACGAACTGCTTGGAAAAACTCCCCTTTTTGGACACGCCAATCGCTGATATGACTCTCTTTAAAATAACTTGGCAATTCTGTGATTTGGAAAGGATCATCTAGGAATAAACGATAGCCTTGTGCCTCACCTGGCTGAATACGCATTAGGCGGCCAATATCCGCTAAATTAGCAAAAACTTCATAACCTGATGCTTCGCCATAATCATAGTAAATTTCACTCACAGTAAATAAACGCTGCATTGGCACACGACCAAATGGCGTATATTGGCTATTTTCAGTAATCATTAAGCGAACTTTATCGCCCACTGCTAAACCTAATTTTTGAGCCAGATTATCACCAATGATCAACTTAAACTCACCTTGCGGCAAAAGTTGATTAAATTGGCTAGGCTCGAAACCTTCCAGTAAAGGATCATCTGAAAAAGACTGAATACCAATCACTTGTCCTGCGCTCACGCCTTTTGCCGTTTGAAACACAACATTTGTGGTATTAATCGGCACAGCTTTTTGCACAAAGTGCGGTGTATTTTCAAGCGGTTTTTCTGCCGAAATAGGCGCTTCTTGACTAACAATCGCGTGTGGAATGCTCGAAAGCACCTGTTGTTTTTGATAGCCTTCTAATCCATTCATGACAGAAAGTACAATAATCAATGCCATCACACCCAGTACGATGCCAAAGCTTGCCAAATTAGCAACAAGTCGCCCAAAACGATCGGCGCTTTTTGCACGCCAGTATCGCAAGGCGACGTATAAAGAAATAGGTAAATTCATTATTTTTGATTTAATTGTTGAACGAAATCTTCGATATTTTGCGTCACTTTTTTCGTTAGCGTGGTTACCGCACTATCACTCGCCCAAGCAATATGAGGTGTGATAATTAAATTCGGCATCGTTTTCGCTAATTCAATCAGTGGATTGTTTTTCTCTGGTGGTTCTTTCACTAACACATCTAATGCAGCACCACCTAATTGTCCCGATTTTAATGCATCACAAACTGCTTGCTCATCAATCAATGGACCACGACCAGTATTGATTAAATACGCACCTTTCTTACAAAGTGACAAGGTTTCTTGATTGATTAAATTTTTAGTTGTTTCAGTCAATGCACAATGCAATGTCAGAATATCGGCTTGTTTTAGCACGTCTTCAAAAGGGGTGTAACCTTCACGGCACGTTGTGGCATTTCGATGTTCAGCATAAAGGACTTTCATGCCTAAAAGCTCAGCTAAAAGCCCTACTTCTGTACCTAAACAGCCTTTTCCAAACACACCTAACGTTGAACCTTTCACATCCGTAATGGGATAATCAAAATAGCAGAACTGTTTGCTCTCTGTCCATTTCCCCGTGAGTTGATCGCGTTGCCATCCTGCTAGACTGTGCTTTAAGGCAAAAATCATCCCCAACACATGCTCAGGTACCGTCGTGGCAGAATAGCCCGTCACATTTTTAACTGCCACACCCAATTCTTTTGCTGCGTCTAAATCCACGTTATTGGTACCTGTTGCGGTGATAGCAATCAATTTTAATTTAGGTAGTTGTTGCAACACCTCACGGCTTAAAATCACTTTACTGGTGATAATAATATCCGCGTCTTTTGCTCGCTCAATGGTTTGCTCCGCAGAAGTATATTCATACTCTACCCAGTTATGCGGAAAGCTTGGACGAGGAATAGGAATATGTTTCGGAATTGCGGTGCTGTCTAAAAATACGATATTCATTGTTATCTCCTTTTACAGAACAAAAGTGCGGTCAAAAACAACGCTGTTTTCAACCGCACTTCTCTATTAAATAGAGGTATCTAATTCAGGGAAAGATTTCACTAAATCATCAATAGCTTTCATCTGTGAGACAAAACCTTCTAATGCCGAAAGTGGCAATGCAGAAGGGCCATCACATTTTGCTTGATTTGGATTTGGGTGAGCTTCTAAGAATAAACCAGCAATCCCAATTGCTAAACCAGAACGGGCTAATTCAGTCACTTGTTCACGACGACCACCTGAAGCAGCACCAAACGGATCACGGCATTGTAATGAATGGGTCACGTCAAAAATAACTGGGCTGCCTTTCGACACTTTTTTCATTACACCGAAACCTAACATATCCACCACTAAATTATCGTAACCGAAGTTTGAACCACGATCACAAAGGATGATTTTATCGTTACCACATTCTTCAAACTTATCGACGATGTTCCCCATTTGACCCGGACTTAAGAATTGTGGTTTTTTCACGTTAATTACCGCCCCCGTTTTTGCCATGGCTTCGACTAAATCAGTTTGACGAGCTAAGAATGCCGGTAACTGAATCACATCCACCACATCAGCAACAGGCTGACATTGATAAATTTCGTGCACATCGGTAATCACTTTCACACCAAAGGTTTCTTTTATCTCTTGGAAAATTTTTAAACCTTCTTCCATACCTGGACCACGGTAAGAATGAATTGAAGAACGGTTAGCTTTATCGAAAGATGCCTTAAAAACATAAGGAACGCCCAACTTTTCAGTCACTTTCACGTAAGCTTCACAAACTTGCATTGCCATATCGCGACTTTCAAGCACGTTCATTCCGCCGAAAAGTACAAAAGGTTTGTCATTTGCGACATCAATATTGCCAATTTTTACAATTTTATTTTGCATAATATTTCCTTTTTAATGGATGGCATTGGCATCTTTCAATGCTTCGCCTTTCAGTTCTAAAAGTTGAGTTTTTAACAGAGAAGAAGTAGGATCATTCGGACATTGATCCACAAAATATTCCAAATCCTCAATGGCTGAAGGATAAGCGCCCATTTGCGCCAACACTAACCCACGATCGCGAATATCGTAAGGATCTTTTCTTCCCGCTAACAAGAATTGGATATAATTAAAAGCCAAATCGTTTTGTTCTTCACGAATTAAGGCATTTTTTGCGAGCTGACGGAAACGTGCGGTAAGCATCGGAATATCTGCTCGAGCTAAATCCTCAGGTTGAATTTGAGCCCCAAAACCAAAGGCACCTTCATAGAGCTTTTTCAATTCATCCACTGAAATATATTTTCCGCTCCAAGGATCTATAAACGCTACTTCACCCTCTACTTCTGCACGTAAAATCAATTGGGTCGGGAAATTCACGGGATAAATCGGCAATTTTAAACTTGCGGCCAAATAAAGAATTAAGGCGCCAAGACTCACAGGCATGCCTTCACGTTCTTCTAAAATATACGGAAGGTATAAATTGCGAGCATAGAAATAATTATCCGCATCACAATGAAAACCGCAATCACCGTAGAAGAGCTGCAATAATTGATGAATTTTAGATTTATCATCCCATTCTTCTGGAATAGCTTGGCGAGCTTTGCGCACCAAGCTTCCAACAAGCCCTCTTATACGAGGCTCATCAAGTTGCTCTTTCTCACAAATGCTCAAATAAAAATGAGTCAGTTCAGCATACAAGGCTTTTTGATCGTATTTCATTACCGCTTCCAATATCCCAACGTTACGCGCTCATTGTCGCCATAATCCCGTATAGTTGCAACCCCTTGCCAATGATTTTGCCAGAAAATTGACCGCACTTCTTCACCCTGCTTCCAGCCGTGCTCTAACAATAAATAGCCGTTATCTTTTAAATGTCCTGGTGCATACTCAATAAGATGACGTAAATCAGCTAAACCGTTTTCGCCCGCCACCAACGCCGAACGAGGCTCGAAACGCACATCACCTTGGAAAAGATGCTCATCGGCTTCATCGATATAAGGTGGATTACTGACGATAATATCAAACTGCCCTTCAACATTTTCGAACCAACGACTCTGTAAAAATTGTACCTTGAGCTGATTTTTTTCTGCATTGGATTGCGCTAATTTGACGACTTCTGGCATTAAATCAACACCAATAACATCCAATTGAATATGCTTTTTTTGACAAATAGGAGAAAGCTCAGAAGCCAACGCCAACGCAATGGCGCCAGTGCCGGTACCTAGATCGAGAATACGAAAGTGCGGTGGATTTTCTTCCAGTTTTTCTAACGCAATGTGTAATGCTTTTTCTACGAGAATTTCAGTATCTGGACGAGGAATTAATGTTCCTTCAGACACATTTAAAGGCAAGGACCAAAATTCTTTTTCACCGAGGATATAAGCGATAGGTTCGCCTTTTAGACGACGATCTAAAAGTGCGGTCAATTTTAACCGCACTTTTTCATCAATTTCCGTTTCATCGAAAGCTAAAATTTGCGTTCTTGATTTGCCCGTTGCGTGTTGCAATAGCACTAACGCATCAACTTTACCATTCTCTGTTGGATTTACCTGATTTAAGGCTTGCGCAGCATCGGCAAGCCATTGTTGATAGGTCATTAATTACTCTCAGATAACGCTGCTAATTGATCTGCTTGATATTCAGTAATAATCGGCTGAATAAGCTCGTCAATTTTGCCGTTCATCACTTCATCTAAGCGATAGAGCGTTAAATTGATACGGTGATCTGTTACACGACCTTGTGGGTAGTTATAAGTACGGATTTTATCTGAACGATCGCCTGAACCTAATAAGTTACGGCGAGTATCGGCTTGCTCTGCGGCTTGACGCTCTTGTTCGGCTTGAACAATACGTGAAGCCAATACAGACATCGCTTTAGCTTTGTTTTTATGTTGCGAACGTTCATCCTGACATTCCACCACAATACCTGTTGGAATGTGCGTAATACGTACCGCAGAGTCTGTGGTATTAACATGCTGACCACCTGCACCAGATGAACGATAGGTATCAATACGTAAATCTGCTGGATTGATTTCCGGCATTTCAGATTCTGGTAATTCAGGCATTACCGCAACAGTACAAGCAGAAGTATGAATACGACCTTGGCTTTCTGTTTTTGGTACACGTTGTACGCGGTGGCCGCCTGATTCAAATTTTAACTGACCATACACGCCATCACCGCTTACTTTAACGATCACTTCTTTATAACCGCCCTGCTCGCTTTCATTGGCGCTGAGCATTTCAACACGCCAGCGTTTACTTTCAGCATAACGGCTGTACATACGGAATAAATCGCCGGCAAAGATACCCGCTTCATCCCCACCTGTACCCGCACGAATTTCTAAATAGCAGTTATATTCATCATTTGGATCTTTTGGTAATAAAAGAATTTGAAGTTGTTGCTCAACTTCTTCAATTTCGGCTTTGGATTCTTCAATTTCCATTTCTGCCATTTCTTTCATTTCAGGATCATCTAATATCAACTCTGCTTCAGCAATGTTAGAATTAAGCTGATTCCAACGATTAAAACATTTCACCACATCTTCAAGTTGTGAATATTCTTTAGAATACGCACGGAATTTATCCTGATCCGAAATCACCGACGCATCGCCTAGCAATGCCTCTAATTCTTCATAACGTTCTTTTAAACTTTCAAGTTTTGCAATAATAGAATCTTTCATATTTTTATAAAGTTAAAGCCAAAAATAAAATCGGCCTATTCTAGCCGATTTTAAGGAAAATTGACAGACGCAAAATCTGCCTAAAAATGACCGCGCTTTAGATGCGAGTAACATCAAATTTCGCTAAATCAATTCGATCTTCAGTGCCATAAAATTGAGCCAATGCATGACGCAAGGTTTCTGCGCGTTTTGGTAAGCCTTTTTCTGCATAGGTTTTTACTTGTTCATATACCGCTTGCTTAAATGGTTGCGTATCCCCTGGATTGCCATTCAAATTATCCGCACTGGCAAAATAACGGAATCCCGCCGCTGTGGCTAAAATCCATTCCAATGCTTGAGGCTTCACTTCCACCTTTTCAAAATCACGCTGACGATCTTCTGAACGGCCATCCGGCTCATACCAATAGCCAAAATCTTCTAATTTACGGCGTTCTTTCCCCGCCACTAACCAATGGGCAATTTCATGTAATGCACTGCTGTAAAAGCCTCTCGCAAAGTAAATCGCATTATAAGGCACCTCATCATTTGCAGGAATGTAAATCGGCTCATCCCCACCTTTAACCAATCGCGTATTATATTCTTCTTCAAAACATTGATTAAAAATCGCAATGATATCCTCAAGTTTGTGTTCCATGCTTTCTCCAAATATTTTTATCAATAAAGCCTCTTAAAAGGTTTGAGAATTATCTCATTTTTAATCTCTTTCACAAAATTTCAGTTAAATAAAAAACCGTCTGAATGATCGTTTCAAACGGTTTTTTAAATGATAAAGTGCGGTCAAATTTTTAGGTGTTTTTAAACCTATCTTTAAGCCCCATCTATTTAATATCCCCCTTGGGCGCATGCCCGAAATACCGTTTGTATTCACGGCTGAATTGGCTAGGTGACTCGTAGCCGACTTGGTAAGCAGTTTCGGTAATGCCTCGCTCTTCTTGTGCGATCAGTCGTCTGGCTTCCATCAGACGTAAGGATTTTTGATATTGCAGCGGTGAAAGGCTGGTTATCTTCTTAAAATGACTATGAAAGCCAGATAATGACATACCACTTAGATTTGCCAAGGTTTCCACGGTGATGGTTTCACTAAAATGTTGTTGCAGATAATGGGTGGCTTGGGCGATTTTTTTGGTGTGCGATCCATTGCTTACCATGGCTTTAAATTTGCCACCTTGCTCGCCTGTAAGGAGTCGATAATAAATTTCTTGTTGGATAAGCGGTGCAAGAAACCCAATATCTTTTGGATTTTCGTGCAAGAGTAATAAGCGTTCAACAGCATTTTTGAGAGATTCATCCAAATGCCATTGTGCAAAACCTTCATCGCCCTGTTGAACATCATCTGCAAGGTTTGGATTTGCTAATAAAATCTTGCTAACGCATTCAATATGAATTTTCATCGACATCACTAAAAACGGCTTTTGTGGCACTGCATATTTAATTTCGCCGCGCATCGGCACATTGACAGGGCAGAACATAAAGTGTTGATTGTCAAAACGGTAGCATTGTTCGCCTAGTTATATTTCACGTTCCCCACTTAACACGATGCAAATGCTCGGTTCTTGAATAATACCCTCGTAGCAAAACGGCTGATCGGCATGGCGAATCACCAAGCCTTTAATTGGAGATGAATAGGTTTCGTTATGTGGAATAACTTTTAATAAGCGTTCTATCGTTTCAGTTGAGAACATA
>CAUQGU010000007.1:0-42101 GCA_963517645.1 uncultured Haemophilus sp.
GCAGGATCTTTTTTGTAAATCTTTGTAAAGAAAAAAGTGCGGTCAAAAACGAGATGATTTTTGACCGCACTTTAATGTTTAAAAGTTTAATTAATTCAAGTATTTAAATACTTTGACGACTTTTTGAACACCAGTAACTTTACTTGCAATTTCTGCCGCTGAGTCACCTTGTGATTGAGTGACATTTCCGAGTAAGAATACTTCACCATTTTCGGTGATCACTTTCACATCTGTGGCTTTTACATTATCGCCAACGAAGAGTTTTGATTTAATTTGTGTGGTAATCCAACTGTCTTTGGTAATTTGACCAAAGTTAATTTTATTGCCCACACGTAATTCATTATAGACATCATTCACACCGTCCACACCTTTTGCAAGACTGGTTGCGGTTTCTTTCACGCCTTCACTCGGCACTTGACCAATCAATAATACACGTCCGCTATAAGAAACGGCATGGACACGACCTTCCGATTTAATTTGTGCATCTTTATCTAATGCATTTTCAACTTTTACTTCTAAAGTTTCATCATCGACTTGCGTCCCCATTGTACGAGGATCCGTTGCGACTTTAGCACCAGCTGCTGCACCGCCAAGTACAGCCGCCACACAGCCTTGTAACATAATAGATGCACCAAGTACGAAGGCGAGTTTTTTTAATGGGGTCAATTTCATTATTAATCTCCTTTTTATAAATGAGTGAGTTAATTAGTTAGTCAATTAATTTTAGAAATAGTTTGGTTGGAAAATCCTTTAATGTCAAGCTCTTGGGAAAAGTGTGCTATCAATAAGCTCACAAAGTGCGTTAATCACGAATAAATGGTTTTCTAAAATACGTGTTTCCTTATTGGCTGGAATGGAGATCTCTAAATCAGTTTCAGCCAATACACCTTGAATAGCATCGTTATTTGAACCCGTTAAAGCAATCACCTGAATTTCTTTATTAACTGCATTGGAAATCGTATTTAGCACGGCTTTTTCTGTTCCTAAAGGGGCAAAGGCGAGCAATAAATCGCCAGGCTTAGCGATAGCGTTAAATTGATGTTGATAAAGTTGATCGGTAGGTTGATCAAAAACCAGTGAAGAACCAACCGCACTTTCAAGGCTAAGTAGTACAGAAGGCAAGCTAGGGCGTTCAAAATCATAGCGATTAAGCAGATTTGATACTAAGAATTGCGCATTAGCATAAGAGCGGGAGACCCCACAAGCAATAATTTTATTACCACTCAGTAAACATTGCATCACCATTTGGGTGGCGTTAGCAATATTTTCCGAAAGCATGCTAGACGCAGCAATTTGAATTTGAATACTTTCGCTATAAATATCTTTTACTTTTTGTAACATCATAAAAAGCCATTAATCGAGAAAATTAGGAATCCATTGAATATCTTGGGGCGTTTTGCCAAAGGCGATTAAATCAAAACGACAATCGGCATCTTCTAAACTCATGTTTTGTTTCATTAGCCATAAATTTGCAGCATCCAACCATTTTTGTTGTTTTGCCAATCTACGCTTTCTATTGCCGAGCCAAAGGCATTATTAGAACGCTGGCGAACTTCAACAAAAACGATGGTTCCTTTGTCACTCATAATAAGATCAAGTTCACCACATTTGAAATTTTGATTAGCCGCAATAAATTTTAAGCCTTTTGATTCTAAAAAAAGGCGAGCTTGATGCTCAAAGCTCGCCCCTTGTTGACGTTTTAAAGAAAACATTAGTTTGCTACTGGTACAATTGCACCATCTTGATATTGATACCAAGTCATATCTCGTTCAACATTACAATTTGTACCCGCACTTAAAATACCAGTTAAACCACTTAAGCGATATCCTGGTACTTGGCGTAATTCATTAAATTGATTGATGAGTAACCAAGCATCCGCCCCCATTGCATATAAACGCATTAATTGATATTCACTGCCAGTTGTTTTAGCGAGTTTTTGATATTGTGGTGAATTGGTTTCTTTAAAAAATGGAATATCACTAAATTGAACACCATTCATTTAATTTTGATATTCCATAGTTCACTAAAAATCCACCAACCACTAGCCATAAATAAATCAGTATCCCTAAAATCAGAGGTTTTAATCCAGCTTTCTTGATTGCGCTTGCTTGCGTAGTTAAGCCAAGGGCAGCCATCGCTGAAATTAATAAGAAAGAATCGATTTCAACTAATAATTTCACGAGTTCTTTTGGTAATAAATCAAAAGAATTAAAAATCGCAACACCAATAAAAAGTACAGCAAACCAAGGAATTGTAATTTTGTGTGACGTATTTTCTGATACTCCATTACTACGTGTTAATAACCAAGAAAGCATTAATAAAAATGGTGCAAGCATCATCACTCGGATCATTTTGGAAATGACGGCAGTATTCGCCACGATAGGATCAATATTTTCCCCAATCGCATAAACTTGAGCCACTTCGTGTACACTAGAACCAACATAAATACCAAATTGATGGGCGTTAATTAAATGTTGTGACCACGTGTAGAACAAGGGGTAAGTAAAAATAGCAAGAGTCCCGAAAATGACCACTACGGCAATTGCCACTGAAACTTTATGGGATTCTGCTTTGGTAACAGGCTCTGCCGCCATCACTGCTGCTGCACCGCAAATGCTGCAACCTGCCCCAGTGAGATAAACCAATTGTTTATCCATTTTTAGATAACGAATGCCTAAAAGTGCGGTAAAAAAGAAGGTTGAAATTAGCATGATTGCATCAGTGACGACAGCATTTAATCCGACATCAGCAATATCGCCAAAAGTGAGGCGAAAACCATACAGCACAATGCCAGTGCGAAGAAGCGTGCCTTTCGCAAATAACACGCCTTTTTCCACTTGTGTTGAAAATTGCGGATAAATGGTATTGCCGATTGCCATTCCCAGCAAAATGGCAATAATTAAAGCACTGATATGATAATGATGGGAAAAATCAGTGTTTCCTAAATAGTTAGCAAGTATAGCGATAATCGCGATAAATATAAGTCCGAAATAAAAGGGACGTGTGTTCATTTTTTCTCTCCTTAGGGAGTGTTTTTGTCTTTTACCCAAGCAGTTTCATCTAAAATTTTGCCAAAATAACTTTCCACTAAACGACCAGTTACATCTGTTTGAGGAGCGGTAAATAGCGTTTTAGGCGTACCACTCTTTATCATTTTCCCTTTATCCATCACGATGACTGTGTCTGCAATATGTTTAATCACGCCGAGGTCTTGGCCTACATAAATGTAAGAGATGTCTAAACGTTGCTGCAGATCAAGGGTTAAATTTAGTAATTGAATGCGCACCGAGGCATCTAAATTACCAAGTGCATCATCTATAATAATTATTTCAGGTTCTAAAATCAGCGCGCGTGCCAAAGCGACACGCTATTTTTGGCTGATAGAAAGATTTTTGAGATTAAATTACTACTAGTTTGAAATTGATTTATTTTGCTGTCAAGCACTTGGGAACAAGGTATGGTCAACTAATTCACAAAGGGCATTGATAACAAAAAGATGGTTTTCTAGGACTCGACTTTCTTTGGTTGCCGGAATCGATATTTCTAAATCACTATCAGCTAAAATTCCTTGAATGGCGTCGTTATTAGAGCCAGTGAGTGCAATGACATTAACTTCTTTATTTACTGCATGAGAAATAGTGTTTAGCACAATTTTCTCTGTTCCCAAAGGTGCAAAAGCGATAAGTAAGTCACCTGGTTTGGCAACAGCATTAAATTGGTGACAATACAATTCTTCAGGCGAGTGTTCAAAAACAAGAGAAGAACCCACCGCACTTTCTAAACTCAAGAGCACAGAGGGAAAACTCGGTCTTGCTAAATCATATCGATTAAGCAAGTTAGATACGAGAAACTGCGCATTGGAATAAGATCGAGAGACGCCACAAGCGATCACTTTATTGCCGCCTAGCAAACATTGCATCACCATTTGGGTAGCGTTAGAAATATTTTCCGACAGCATGCTAGACGCAGCAATTTGAATTTGAATACTTTCGCTATAAATATCTTTTACTTTTTGTAACATTATAAAAAGCCATTAATCGAGAAAATTAGGAATCCATTGGATATCACTGGCGGTTTTTCCAAAGGCGATAAGATCAAAACGACAATCCGCATCTTCGAGGCTTAGGTTGCGTTTAGCAAGCCATAAATTTGCGGCATTCAGCCATTTTTGTTGCTTTTGCCAATCCACACTTTCAACCGCGGATCCGAATGCGGAGCTGGATCGTTGACGAACTTCAACAAATACAATGGTTTGCCCATCTTGCATAATGAGATCTAATTCACCGCATTTGAAATGTTGATTCGCCGCGATGAATTTAAGCCCCTTAGCCTCTAAGAAAAGGCGGGCTTGATGTTCAAAGCCCGCCCCTTGTTGACGTTTTAATGAAAACATGGATTAGTTCGCAACCGCTACCACGTTACCATCTTGTACTTGATACCATGTCATATCGCGATCCACATCACAGTTTGAATCAGCGCGAAGCTGACCGGTTAAACCGCTTAAGGTGTAACCTGGTACTTGGCGTAATTCATTAAAGTGGTTGATGAGCAACCAAGCATCAGCACCCATTGCATATAAACGCATTAATTGGAATTCACCACCGGTTGAGCCTGCCACTTTTTGATATTGTGAAGAATCGTTTTGTTTAAAGAATGGAATATCACTAAATTGGACGCCATTCATTTTCGCATAGTATTCTGGTGTATTGCTTGCTGCGTTAGAACGAGAGCTTGCATAAATACGGACATTCGGATTGCTGGTATCTAAATAACCTTTGATTTCAGCCAATTCATCTGGTGAAGAGATGACATAAAGTGCACTTGTATCTTGCGGCGCACCTTGGAAGAAGTAGGTAATGTCAGCCGGTAAGTTATAGTAGCGAATATTCGCATCTGTACCCGCTAAACGTTGCCAACGCACGTTGAATGCGTTTCCTACACGTTGTCCTAAATCATTTTGCGGCATGGCAACAATTGGATTGCGAATACCATCTTTCCACATTTTGTTCGCCGCAGACTCTGCTTCATCTTCTGGAGATAAACCGTAATAACAGACTTGGTTAATTGCTTGAGTATTTGCTGTTGCATTTAATGTGAGCACATCCATGCCTTGTACTGCGCTTGGGTTCGCAATGATGGCATCGACGTTTTGTTTAAGTAGTGGACCCACTAACGCTTTAATACCCGATGCTTTTGCCTGTGCAATAATGTCATTAATCGGTGTAGTTGATGAGTCAAACACTTGTACTGGAATGGTTGAGTCACCTTTTGCATCATTGAAACCTGATTGGATAGTTGTACCTAAAATTTGGCCATCGCCACTTAAAGGTAAGACTAAACCAATTTGAGCTAAATTTGTTTGTTGGAAATTCAACAAGCTTTCTAGCTCTTTAGGGAAAAAGGTTGCCGCAACGTGATTTGGATAAGCTGATTTCCAACTTTGTAACGCTTGGCTTAACTGTACCGGCTGACGGATATTGTCATTATAAGCTTTAATTAAGGTAAGCCAACCGCCTAATGCCACGCTACCTTCATCTGAGGCATTATTGATGACTGCGGCATTCGCAGAACGGAGTAATGACCAAGTTTTATCAACATTATCTTTACGACGTTGCATGTCTGTTAAATTTTCATCCATTTTGATGCGAGCTTTTACCGCTTCAATCACGTCTTTACGATTTTCTGCTGTTTGAGCAAAGGTTTCGTAATAACGTGATTTTTGTGATGGACTTAATTTAGTCAGATCGAGTGCACGTAACTTACCTTCAGCCACATCATTATTACCTTTTGCTGCGGCGATGCGAGCTTCAATTAACGTACGATCTAATTGTTGCGCTTCGTTTAAGTCAACTAACTCGGTTAATAGTTCTTCCGCTTGGGGTACTTTATTTTCAGAAATTAATACACGAGCTGCTAAGAGTTTGTATGTTTGTTGATCTTCTTTATCCTGTGTTTGCCCTAATTTGTTCATATAAAATTCAGAACTCGCATTGGCATCACGCTGTAATGTTTGGGTAAAGCTGCTGCCAAATAAGTTAGAACAACCTGCTAACGCAACAGACAATAAAATCGGCATTAAACGTTTTTTAAAACGACCACCTTGTAATAGAATAGACATATTCGCTCCATAATGAATAAATCAATAATGGGCGATCTTACTTATCTCACAATGTAAAAGCAAACAAAAATGAATGATTTAACCGGAATTTTATATATTGTCGCTACGCCAATCGGGAATTTACAAGATATTACACAACGTGCTTTAGAGACCTTTTCGCATGTAGATTTAATTGCTGCGGAAGATACGCGCCACAGTGGTTTATTGCTCAGTCATTATGGCATTAAAAAGCCTTTTTTCGCCTTACATGATCACAATGAACAAGAAAAAGCCCATTTATTGGTAGAAAAGCTAAAACAAGGCACCAATATTGCTTTAATTTCAGATGCGGGAACCCCTTTAATTAGCGATCCAGGTTTTCATTTAGTGCGTCAATGTCGTGAGGCAGGTATTAAAGTAGTGCCATTACCCGGTGCTTGTGCGGCAATTACGGCATTATGTGCATCGGGCATCGCCTCTGATCGTTTTTGCTTTGAAGGGTTTTTACCTGCGAAAACCAAGGCTCGTAAGGATAAGTTAGAAAACGTTGCGGAAGAAGACCGCACTTTAATCTTCTATGAATCAACTCACCGCATTTTAGATACCCTTGCCGATATGCAAGATGTATTAGGTGGCGAACGCTATGTTGTACTTGCCCGTGAAATTACGAAAACGTGGGAAACCATTGCAGGGGATAAATTAAGTAGTCTTCGTCAATGGTTAAGTGAAGATCCGAATCGCACGAAAGGTGAGATGGTGTTAATCGTGGAAGGCAAACCCAAATTAGAAAATAGCGAAGAATTTTCTCCGCAAGCGGTTAAAGCCCTCACTCTAGTTGCTAAAGAATTACCTTTAAAAAAAGCCGCAGCGATTGTGGCAGAACTTTATGGTTATAAGAAAAATGCCTTATACCAATTTGGATTGGATAATTTAGATTAGTCAAAAAACTATCTCCCTCTTTAGCAAAGAGGAGCTAGGGGAGATTTGGCAGAATTAATTTTTATAAATTTCGGAGAACAAATGTTAAAACAGGTTTCAGATACCTTACTTGCACCAAGCAATTTATCGCATCAATCATTGCTTAATATTTTTGATGTGATGTCGCATCGTCATATTGATTATGCGGATCTTTATTTTCAATTAAGCCAAGATGAAAGCTGGGTATTAGAAGACAGTATTATTAAAGAAGGTGGCTTTCATATTGATCGCGGTGTTGGTGTGCGCGCTGTTTCTGGAGAGAAAACAGGCTTTGCGTATTCCGATCAAATTAACTTAGCGTCATTACAACAGTGTGCAGAGGCTGTAAAAGGTATTGCACAAATTAAAGAAGGCAATTTAATTTCGCCTCAAGCATTTAATGCGGTGAATGCGGTTCAGCGTTATGCAGCAATTAATCCGTTAGAAAGTTTAAGTAAAGAGAAAAAGATCGAGTTATTACATCTCGTGGATCGTACTGCACGATCTGAAGATCCTCGTGTTACGCATGTCTCAGCGGCATTAAGCTCGATTTACGAAGAAGTATTAGTGGTTGCAACAGATGGCACACTTGCTGCAGATATTCGTCCACTTGTGCGTTTATCCATTTCTGTTCTCGTGGAAGAAGATGGCAAACGTGAACGTGGTAGTTGCGGTTCAGGTGGACGCTTTGGCTTAGATTGGTTCTTTGAAGTGGTAAATGGGGACATTCGTGCCGTTAATTTTGCAAAAGAAGCGGTTCGTCAAGCCCTTGTAAATTTAAGTGCGGTTGCAGCGCCAGCAGGATTAATGCCTGTAGTTTTGGGGGCTGGTTGGCCAGGCGTGTTACTTCATGAAGCAGTAGGACACGGTTTAGAAGGGGATTTCAACCGTAAAGAAAGTTCCTTATTTACGGGTAAAATTGGTGAGTTGGTGACGTCACCGTTATGTACAATTGTGGATGACGGTACATTACAAAATCGCCGAGGTTCTTTAACTATTGATGATGAAGGTGTACCAAGTCAGTGTAACGTTTTAATCAAAGACGGGATTTTGCAAGGCTATATGCAAGATAAACTCAACGCTCGATTAATGGGTGTGAAACCAACAGGGAATGGTCGTCGTGAATCTTATGCGCATTTGCCAATGCCACGAATGACGAATACCTATATGTTAGCGGGTCACAGCAAATTTGAAGATTTAGTGGCTTCAGTAGATCGCGGTATTTATGCACCGCACTTTGGCGGTGGGCAAGTGGATATTACCTCAGGTAAATTTGTGTTCTCGACATCTGAAGCTTATCTTATTGAAAAAGGCAAAATTACCAAACCGGTTAAAGGGGCTACGTTAATTGGCAGCGGTATCGATGTGATGCAAAAAGTTTCGATGATCGCAGATGAAACAGACTTAGATCTTGGTATCGGTGTTTGTGGCAAAGATGGCCAAAGTGTGCCAGTCGGTGTTGGTCAGCCAGCCTTGAAAATAGATGAAATCACCGTTGGTGGAACCAATTAAACATAAGCCCGATAATCATATCGGGCTTTTTATTTCCTTCGTATATAAGTGCGGTCTGTTTTTTATCTATTTTTGATTAGTCAGTTTCTGATGAATCATTATTGCGTTAGGCTAAAAGTTAAACACACCACGCGTTTATCTCGATTCTTTTATGATCCCTATCACAATATCTTGTAAAACCAGTTAAAAAAATTCCCCAAATAACCACAATAAGTGATACATTTACCGTCGCATGACTTTTTGTCATTTAAGAGACAGGGACAGGCGTGAGTTTGTCTGAAATTTCATCAACCAGAGGGAAACATTTATGTTAATTGGTGTACCTAGAGAACTGCTTGAGAGCGAAAATCGTGTGGCGGCGACGCCAAAAACGGTTCAGCAGATCTTAAAACTGGGCTTTGACGTCATCGTAGAACACAATGCGGGATTCAAAGCAAGTTTTGAAGACCAAGCATTTATCGACGCCGGCGCAAAAATTGGCTCAAGTTCAGAAGTGTGGCATTCGGATGTGATTTTTAAAGTGAATCCACCAACGGATGCAGAAATTGATCAAATGAAGGAAGGTGCAACACTTGTGAGCTTCATTTGGCGCGCACAAAATCCGGATTTAATGAAAAAACTCACGTCGAAAAAAATTAATGTATTAGCGATGGATTCTGTGCCACGTATTTCCCGTGCGCAAGCGCTTGATGCATTAAGCTCTATGGCGAATATTTCTGGTTATCGTGCGGTGATTGAAGCGGCTCATGAATTTGGTAGTTTCTTCACCGGACAAATTACTGCAGCAGGTAAAGTACCACCGGCAAAAGTGCTAGTCATTGGTGCAGGTGTTGCAGGCCTTGCTGCGATTGGTGCAGCGAATAGCCTTGGTGCAATTGTACGAGCTTTTGACTCTCGTCCAGAAGTAAAAGAACAAGTACAAAGTATGGGCGCGTCTTTCTTAGAAATTGATTTCAAAGAAGAAGGCGGCAGCGGCGATGGTTACGCGAAAGTAATGTCAGAAGAATTTAACCGTCGCGCGATGGAGCTTTATGCGGAACAAGCGAAAGAAGTGGATATCATTATTACCACCGCGGCGATTCCAGGTAAACCAGCCCCTCGTTTGATCACAAAAGAAATGGTTGATTCCATGAAACCAGGTTCTGTGGTGGTGGATTTGGCGGCTGCAACAGGCGGTAACTGTGCTTACACTGAAGCAGGTAAAGTGGTCACCACTGAAAACCAAGTGAAAGTGATTGGTTACACCGATTTCCCAAGTCGTTTACCAACACAATCTTCCCAACTTTACGGTACAAACTTAGTTAATTTATTAAAACTACTTTGTAAAGAAAAAGACGGCAAGATCAATATCGATTTTGACGATGTGGTATTACGCGGTGTGACCGTGGTACGTGATGGGGAAGAAATTCCACCGGCACAAATCCAAGTGTCCGCACAACCAAAACAAGAAGCAAAAGCGGCACAAAGTGCGGTTAAAAAAGAGGAAGAAAAACCGGCAGATCCTCGTATTAAATACGGTGTGATGGCGGGTGTTGGTGTGTTATTCCTCTGGCTTGCGTCTGTGGCGCCAGCGGCATTCCTTTCTCACTTCACCGTATTCGTATTGGCTTGTGTAGTTGGTTACTACGTGGTTTGGAACGTCAGCCACGCTTTACACACCCCACTTATGGCGGTAACCAATGCGATTTCAGGTATCATCATTGTGGGTGCATTACTGCAAATTAGACAGCCAACAGGCAACTTCTTTATTGATACATTAGCCTTTGTGGCAATCTTGGTGGCAAGCATCAACATCTTTGGTGGTTTCCGTGTAACTCAACGTATGTTGGCGATGTTTAGAAAAGGTTAAGGAGAAGACGATGTCTGAAGGTTTAGTACAAGCAGCCTATATTATCGCTGCATTACTTTTCATTATGAGCTTAGCCGGTCTTTCTAAACATGAAACGGCAAAAGCCGGTTGTTGGTATGGTATTGTCGGTATGACAATTGCCCTTGTCGCAACCATTTTCGGCCCGCAATCTGAAGGCACATTATGGATCATCATTGCGATGATTATCGGTGGCGTGATTGGTGTTCAACGTGCATTAAAAGTTGAAATGACTGAAATGCCTGAACTTGTTGCGATCCTTCACAGCTTTGTAGGTTTAGCAGCAGTGCTCGTAGGCTTTAACAGTTACGGCTTAACACACGAAACAGATCCTGTGTTAATGAATATCCATAACGTTGAAGTATTCTTAGGGATCTTCATCGGTGCGGTAACATTCACGGGTTCTATCGTAGCATTCGGTAAATTAAGCGGCAAAATCAATTCAAAAGCATTAATGTTGCCACATCGCCATAAATTAAATTTAGCGGCATTAGTGGTTTCTGCTTTCTTGATGGTGGCATTCTTAAACAACCCAGATAATATCTTCCCAGTGTTACTCATGACCGCGATTGCACTTGCATTCGGTTGGCACCTAGTGGCATCTATTGGTGGTGCGGATATGCCGGTTGTGGTTTCAATGCTTAACTCTTATTCTGGTTGGGCAGCGGCTGCAGCTGGTTTCATGTTGAGCAATGACTTGCTTATCGTCACCGGTGCATTAGTGGGTTCTTCTGGTGCGATTCTTTCTTACATTATGTGTAAAGCGATGAACCGCTCATTTATCAGCGTTATCGCAGGTGGTTTTGGTAATGATGTTCAAGTATCTTCTGATGAAGAACAAGGCGAACACCGTGAAACAACGGCAGAAGAAGTGGCTGAATTGCTCAAAAATGCAAGCTCTGTAATCATCACGCCAGGATATGGTATGGCGGTAGCGCAAGCGCAATATCCAGTGGCTGAAATTACGGCGAAATTGCGTGAGCGTGGTATTAACGTACGTTTTGGTATTCACCCTGTTGCAGGTCGTTTACCTGGTCATATGAACGTGCTTTTAGCGGAAGCGAAAGTACC
Source organism: uncultured Haemophilus sp. (assembly GCA_963517645.1). Lineage (GTDB taxonomy): Bacteria > Pseudomonadota > Gammaproteobacteria > Enterobacterales > Pasteurellaceae > Haemophilus_D. Next base: position 11,505 of record CAUQGU010000007.1, read on the forward strand.
TTATGACATCGTGCTTGAAATGGATGAAATCAATGATGATTTCGCGGATACCGATGTGGTATTGGTTATCGGTGCAAACGACACCGTAAACCCAGCTGCAATGGAAGATCCAAACAGCCCAATCGCAGGTATGCCAGTGTTAGAAGTATGGAAAGCTCAAAACGTTATCGTATTCAAACGCTCTATGGCGGTAGGTTACGCAGGCGTTCAAAACCCATTATTCTTCAAAGAAAACACTCAAATGCTCTTTGGTGATGCAAAAGAACGTGTTGATGACATTCTTACTGCATTAAACAAATAAGCAAAAAACTGAAGTAAAACTGACCGCACTTTGAGAGGTTAAAGTGCGGTTTTTTTTATATTTTTTTTAGTGCTTATATGATTAAATAACCTAACTTTAAGAAGTTATACACTAACTTCCTGAAAACAAAATAGGCGAGGGAGCTATAAAATGAGATTTACATTACCACTATTATTATCTCTAACTTTGTTTGGTTGTTCTTTTGGTGGGTTTCAACCTCCGCCACCACATTATCATTGGCGATTGCATAATGCAGATGCTTTATTCCCTGAATCAGATCCTAATGTTTTAACTAAATATGTTGATAGAAAAGAAAAAGATATGAAGGATTGTGGTATGGATTATGTGACAGGGGAAAGTATTAATCCAGAAGTAAATCTTTGTTTAGAGAAAAAAGGTTGGTATCTAGAAGGCGGTCCAGTTTGTGAAGAAAGACTAATGTGGGATAGTCCAATATGTACCCAATGGCGAAAAAAACACAGCAAACCTGATGCTAAGCCTTGGGGGTAAGTATTAGGTGTTACAACTTTCGTTTATTTCTCGATTTTTCTTTCTATAAAATATTAAAGCGCTATTTTCTGTATGTTTCTTTAGTGTTTATATGATTAAGTAATCGAGTTCCAAGCAGTTATACACTAACTTCCCCAAAATCAAAATAGGCGAGGAAACGATAAAATGAGATTTACATTACTACTATTATTATCTCTAACTTTGTTTGGTTGTTCTTTTGGTGGTTTTCAGCCTCCGCCACCACATGATCATTGGCGCTTACATAATGCAGATGCATTATTTCCTGATTCAGATCCTGATGTTTTAACTAAATTTCTTGATAGAAGAAAAAAAGATATGTCGGATTGTGGTATGGATTTTGTTACCGGTGAAAGTGATGAGCCGGAGGTGAATCTTTGTTTAGAGAAAAAAGGCTGGTATTTAAAAGGCGGACCAATCTGCGAAGAAAGAACAATGTGGAATAGACCTATATGTATTCAGTGGCGAAAAAAACATAGCAAACCTGATGCTAAGCCTTGGGGGTAAGTATTAGGTATCACAACTCTCGTTTATTTCTCGATATTTCTTTCTATTAAATATAAAAGTGCGGTCAAAATTGACCGCACTTTTTTACATTAACGTTGAATCAAATAGCGTAATTTGGTGCCATCTTGTTCTACGCTTAATAGTGTGTAACCGTGGTTTTTCGTATCAACAGGAATGTTGTTGATAGATTGGGCACAGTCACTTAATAGCTCTAAAATTTCGCCTTTTTGTAATTGTGGCATGGTTTCGAGCATCACGATCGCTGGATATGGGCAAGGTTCACCTAGCGTATCTAACGTGTAATCTGGGGTGATGTCTTTTGGATCTTTATCTAATTTTTGAACAACGGTAAATGCCATAATAATGTCCTCTTTTTTGAATGAATTCGTTAATATTTAATTAGCAACCACAAGCTTGTGGATTCTCTGCTGCGATTTTAGCTTTGGCTTTTTTCAAGAAGTGGCGTTCCCACCAAACAACAGCGATTAAGCAGAGAATAAGCAAGCCGTAATTCACTAATAAACCGCCAACAGGACCAAAGGATTTCAATAAGTTAAGTTTTTCGTAATCTAATGCGAGCACAGGGGCAAGATCGTCCCATGCGTAGGCTAAATAGGTTGAACCAACAACGTTACCCACACCTACCCACATAAAGTGAACTTGACCTTCCATTGAGCGATACATCCAACCAGTTTCACATCCGCCTGCTAGTACAATACCGAAGCCAAATAATAAACCACCGATAATTGCATTTGGACCCGCCCACATGATTTTGGCCGGCACGCCTAATTGAATGTAGCTGAATACGCCAAGCGTACCCACGAGAATACCGAAGATGATGGCTTTTGCCATATAAGCACGGCCGGTTACCCATAAATCACGGAAAGCGGAAGTAAAGCAGATTTGAGCACGTTCAATTAATAAGCCAAATGCTAAACCACAAAGCATCGCAAAACCCAGTTTGACGGAGTTTGTCATCACATAAAGTGAAGCAATTAAGTAAGCAAAAAAGACCACCATGCCAATCCAGAAACGACGATTAGCCTGTTTAGGATCCGTTTCTTGTAATTTTGCTGCACCTTTTTTCAATTCTAATTTCACGCGGAACATCGGAAGTAAGGTGACTTTTACCCCGGCATAAGTACCTACAGCAGTCGCAATAGTAAAGAACCAAGCATGAACCGAAAATTGTGGAATACCCGTGAAGAGAGAGGCAAGGTTACAGCCCATAGCTAAACGAGCACCGAAACCGGCTAATGCACCACCAATGAGGGCTTGAACAATACGACGTTTGTGTGGTTGATTACGCCATTTTACGTTGTTTGCCCAAAGTGCAGCAGAAATGCAACCCGCGAACATACCTAAAATCATCACGCCATCAATACGGGTGAAGATCGTGCCTTGCATGCCGATAATTTTATAGTAGCTCCAGTCGGACACATCGACACCTAGCGCTTGCAAAGCATGACCGCCCCAACGGGTAAATTCCCCCGTAACCGCCCAATAAGTGCCGGTTACCCCAAAGTAATAAGCTGAAATAAGCCCCGCTGCAATGACTGCCGCGACAGGATTCCAGTACTTGATCAGATAATTTTGTTTGAATTGTTGCAAAATCTCTTTCATGAGAGAGTTAATCCTTAAACTAATGAAATGATGATTTGCAAGTACGGTATAAAATGAAGAGATTTTTGAAGTGTCTACCATTTTCCTATACACAAAACTTGCGATATAAGACAAATGAATTGTCAAACAAGATAATAGCATTTGTTTTTGGGCAATGCACGAGGGGAAGGATAATTATTTGTGGGTAATTTTGAGAGAAGGACAGACTTGTGGTCTGTCCAACTATTAGACGGGTAATTTCATTTCTCGGACACGCATAGTTAATCCATCGATTAACAATAAGCGTCCACATAAATTTGAACCGATTTTTAACCGCACTTTAATGGCTTCTAAGGCTTGAATAGAGCCAACAACACCCACAATTGGCGCTAGTACGCCCGCCTCTACACAACTTAAAACATTTTGCCCAAAGAGCTGACTAAGTTGGCGATAGGTTGGAGTATTGGGTTCGTAAGTAAAGACAGAAACCTGTCCTTCTAAACGAATTGCCGCACCTGAAATTAGCGGGATCTTCGCTTTCTCACAACCACGATCGAGCGCATTACGAATATCCACGTTATCGGTACAATCGAGTACCACATCAAAGTGCGGTATGATTTCCGCGAGTTTTTCTTCGGAAAGTTGTGCATTGATGGTTTCAATTTCGACGTGAGGATTAATCTGTTGTAACGCGATTTTAGCCGATTCCACTTTAGGCATATTTAATCGGCTATCGGTATGCAACACCTGACGTTGCAAATTAGAAAGCGATACAGTGTCAAAATCCAATAAGGTTAAATGACCCACGCCAGCGGCGGCAAGATATTGACTTGCCGCACAGCCTAAACCACCCAGACCGACAATTAACATTCGGCTGTCTTTGAGTTTTTCTTGCCCGTCAAAATCGACCGATTTTAAGATAATTTGGCGGTTATAACGCAGTTCTTCTTCGTAGCTTAATTCAGCCATTATTGCCCCAATAGGTGATTAAACGGTTCAATGGTGACAATTTCGCCTGCTGCGACATTGCCGCGATCTTTTTCGAGGCGAATAAAACAGTTACTTTTCACAAAAGAACTGAATAAATGTGAACCTTGGAAACCCACTGGTTGCACTTCAAGTTGACCATTTTCATTAATTTGATAGAAACCACGTTGGAAATCTAAACGTCCTGGTGATTTTTTCAAATTGGTTTGGGCAATCGCTTGGAAGTGCGGTTGTTTTTTCGGGTGTTTTTTACCGCTTAATTTGGCAATAGCCGGTTGAACCAATTGATAGAATGTCACTAATGCAGAAACCGGATTGCCAGGTAAACCGCAGAACCAAGCATTTTCTAATTTACCGAAAGCAAATGGTTTGCCAGGTTTCATCGCAATTTTCCAGAAATTCACTTGACCGACTTTTTCTAACACAGTTTTCGTGAAGTCAGCTTCACCCACCGAAACGCCGCCACTCGTGATAACCAGATCAGCTTGAGCTTGTGCTTTTACAAAAGCCGCTTCAAATTCCGCTTGGTTATCTGGCAGAATACCGAAATCAAGTACGTCACAATTTAATTTTTTTAGCATTAATTTCACAGTGAAACGGTTGGTATCATAAATTTGTCCCGCTTGTAACGGTTGGCCGACAGGCACTAATTCGTCACCGGTTGAAAGTACGGTCACTTTTAAGCGAGGGTAAGCTTTGACTTCAGCAATGCCCAATGAAGCAAGTAAAGGTAAAGATACGGCATTTAACTCATCGCCTTGATGTAATACCACATCACCTTTTTTCACATCTTCACCAATACGGCGAATATTCTGATTGGCTTTAGGTAATGCCGCAAAGGTAACTGAACCATCTTCATTGACGGTGACATCTTCTTGCATAACCACCGCATCAGCACCTTCCGGAATCATTGCACCCGTCATAATTCTGACCGCACTTTGTGCTCCCCATTCCCCTTGAAACGGATTACCCGCAAAGGATTTTCCCGCAACAGAAAGCGTCATGGATTGCTGTAAATCGGCTAAACGAACTGCATAACCATCCATCGCAGAGTTATCAAAAGATGGTACGTTAATCGGAGAAATCACATCTTCCGCACAGACACGATCAGCGGCTTCAGTTAAAGCCAGTGTTTCAGTTTTTGTAGGGAAGGGAAGTTGGTGGAGCATTTGCGCCAAGGCATCTTCAAGTGGCAACATAATCAATCCTTTGGGTTGAGCGAAATAAAAGTGGATATATTGTAGCCCGAAATACAATATGAAGGAAATTAATAAATTAGGGTGATTTTTCGCATTTTACGAATAATTCATCTTTTGCTAAAATGCCGCATTATTTTTTTATAAATGGAAAGTGAATGAACGCGATTTCACCTGATGCGGAAAATGTCCGCCGAGCCTTGGTTGCCAAAGGCATCGAAACACCAATGATTGATCCGACTCAATGTAAAGATGAGCGCCGTGTGGCGATTGCTTCGCATATGCGTGAAGTGATGAAATTGATTGGGTTAGATCTACGTGATGATAGCCTAGAAGAAACACCAAATCGCTTAGCTAAAATGTTTATTGATGAAATTTTCAGTGGAATGGATTATGCCAATTTCCCGAAAATGACAAAAATCAAAAACCAAATGAAAGTGAGCGAAATGGTGCAAGTGAATGACATCACCTTAACCAGTACTTGCGAACATCATTTTGTGACGATTGATGGCAATGTTGCTGTGGCATATTATCCAAAAGATTGGGTGATTGGCTTGTCTAAAATCAATCGCATTGTGGCGTTTTTTGCGCAACGTCCACAAGTACAAGAGCGTTTAACCGAACAGCTTTTAACGGCATTTCAAACCATTTTAGAAACCGATGATGTGGCAGTTTATGTGAAAGCGACACATTTCTGTGTGAAAGCGCGCGGGGTAAAAGATACTCATAGTTATACTGTGACATCAGCCTATGGCGGGGTCTTTTTAGAAGATCGCGAAACTCGCAAAGAATTTTTATCTTCTATTCAGAAGTAATGAGCAAAAGCACCGAATAATCGGTGCTTTTTTGTTTATTAATTGTACGGATATAGGTTAAAATCTGCCCTTTCATTTTTATTTCGATTTTTATTTTTCTTGAGGATTTTCATGGCGAAAGCAAATTCAAAACTTTTTCTTGTTTTATTACTCGGCGTCCTTTCTGCATTTGGACCATTTGTAGTGGATCTTTATTTACCTTCACTGCCACAACTCGCGAGCTTTTTTGAAACGAATGCCTCAATGACACAGCTTACGCTTACCACAGCCATGATTGGTTTAGCGCTAGGACAGTTACTTCTTGGGCCACTCAGTGATAAATTTGGTCGAAAAAAACCGCTTATTATTTCATTAGTCATTTATATCATCAGTACGGTTTTAATTGTGTTTTCACCAAATATTGAAACGATGATTGTTTTGCGTGTGATTCAAGGACTTTCTTCGGCAGGAAGTGTTGTTATTTCTCGTGCGGTTGCAACGGATCTTTATCGTGGGCGTGAAATGACACGTTTCTTTGGTTTATTAATGACAATTAATGGACTCGCGCCAATTATTTCACCAATCCTTGGTAGTTTATTGTTGGAATACATCAGTTGGAAAGGTGTATTTGTTTTCCTTGCATTGATTGGTGTGATTGTTTTGATTTTCAGCTTCCGTCTAAAAGAAAGCTTAAGTGTCGAAAATCGCTTACAAGGTTCAATATTTTCCACCTTTTTGACTTTTGGTGTGATTATCAAAAATCGCTTATTTATGAGCTATGTAGGAATTCAAAGTTTCTTGCTTGGTTCCATGTTTGCCTATATTGCGGCTTCGCCATTTATTTTCCAAAGCTTCTATGGGTTGAGTGCATTTATCTTTAGTTTATGTTTTGGTGCAAATGGGGCAGCGTTAGTCATTGGAGCAAATATTGGCGGTAAATTGCCAAATCGTAAGGCTTTAGCGATTGGCGTATTTGCTTTTGTGGTTGCTGCACTTTATACCATTGCGGTATTGATTATTCAGCCTTACTGGTTATTTATTGAAATCGGTTTCTTTGCAATGTTGTTATTAATGGGTATTACTTTCCCAGCTATTTCTTCTTTAGCCATGGAAAGTGAGCGCCAATATGCAGGCAGTGCATCCGCTTTGTTAGGTTTTGCACCTTTCTTTTTAGGTGGTGTAGTATCTCCGTTAGTGGGTATCGGCAATATTTTCTATTCAACATCCTTCGTTATTCTAATCTGTGCCTTACTTGCTTTGAGTATCTATTGGATGATTCGCCATAAAATCCCAACTTCAGCAGAGTAGTTAAAAAGTGCGGTCATTTTTGACGGTGTTTTAAAAAAGAAAAAGGCGAACATCAATTTGTTCGCCTTTTGTTATTTCAGTTTTAGCTTCGAACACTTAATTTCTCAAATTCATCGAAGAATGTTGGGAAGGTTTTAGCCGTACATTTCGGATCTAAAATCGTGACGGGGGTATCCGATAAAGCAATCAACGCAAAGCACATTGCCATACGGTGATCATTATAGGTCTCAATTTCGGCATGTTTAAATTGAGAAGAGGCAAGCGGTTGAATGCGAATGAAATCTTCACCTTCTTCAACTTCCGCACCGACTTTTCGTAACTCAGCAGCCATAGCTGAAAGGCGATCAGTTTCTTTCACTCGCCAGTTATAAATATTGCGAATAACGGTTTCACCCTTTGCAAATAAAGCGGTTGTCGCGATAGTCATGGCTGCATCAGGAATGTGGTTCATATCCATATCAATGCCATGGAGCTCAGCTTGTTCTGCCTGAATAAAATCTTCACTCCAAGTGATTTTTGCACCCATTTTTTCTAGCACATCGGCAAATAGACGGTCGCCTTGAATGGAATGTTTGCCAATTCCCGTCACTTTTACGTTGCCTTTAATTGCGGCAGCGGCGAGGAAATAAGAAGCAGATGAAGCATCACCTTCCACCATGTATTTGCCCGGTGACACATAGGATTGGTTACCTTTCACCTTAAACACTTGATAGTTGTGGTTTTCAACCGAAATACCAAAATCTTTCATCATCGCGAGGGTGATATCAATATAAGGTTTTGAGACTAAATCACCCACAATATGGATATCTAAATCGCCCTCAGCAAGCGGAGCAGCCATTAAAAGTGCGGTCAAAAATTGAGAAGAAATTGAACCGTCAATTTCAACTACGCCACCTTTAATCCCTTGATTGCGAATTGCAAGTGGAGGGTAGCCGTCATTTTCTAAATAACGAACATCGGCACCCGCTTGAAGAAGCGCATCAACCAAATGTTTGATTGGGCGCTCTTTCATACGTGGCTCACCAGTCAAAATAACTTCGCCTTCTGTGTTGCCTTTTAAGCAAAGCGCCGCTGTTAAAGGACGCATGGCCGTACCGGCATTGCCGAGAAACAGTGATAAGCCATTTTCAACCTGAAACGCGCCACCTAAGCCCTCAACTTCGCAGCAAGTTTTGTCTTCAGATAGTTGGTAATTCCCCCCTAAAGCTTTGAGGGCGTTTAACATATGGCGAATGTCATCACTGTCTAACAAGTTAGTAACCGTTGTGGTGCCTTTAGCTAATGCCGCTAATAATAATGCACGGTTCGATAAACTTTTCGAACCCGGTAAGTTGATTTCACCTTCAATACGGGAAATCGGCTCTAAGGTGATAGCTTTCATTACAAGACCACCGTTTTGTTTTTATACACAAAAATACGATCATGTAAGGCAAGATCAAGCGCACGGCTTAATACTGTTTTTTCCACATCACGCCCTGCACGCATCATGGCATCGGCAGAGTAGGTGTGATCCACATTAATCACATTTTGCATAATGATCGGACCTTGATCCAATTCGTTATTAATAAAGTGGGCTGTTGCACCAATAATTTTTACGCCGCGCTCATAAGCTTGTTGATAGGGTTTGGCACCAATAAATGCGGGTAAGAATGAGTGGTGAATATTAATCACACGATTTGGATAACGCGCCACGAATTCTGGATTTAATACACGCATATATTTTGCTAATACAATGTAATCAGGCGCATATTCATCAATTTTTTCAGCCAGTAATTTATCGTGTTCCACACGCGTGAGGCCTTCATGGCTGACACAATGGAATGGAATATCAAAGCGTTCAACTAATTCGCGTAAATTATCGTGATTTCCAATTACTGCCGCAATTTCTACATCTAATGCACCGTAGTAATTTTTCATTAAAATATCACCTAAGCAGTGCGCTTCTTTGGTGACTAAAATCACGATTCGTTTACGTTTTGCGCTGATTAGGTGGCAATTTGTCCCAGCCGGCAAACTATAATTTAAGTCAGCTAACAAGGTTTCTTCATTAAAAATGCCTTCCAATTCAGTACGCATAAAGAAATGTTTCGTTTCAAAATCAACGAACTCATTATTGTGGAGGATATTTAATTGATGTTTGTAACAAATGTTGGTGATTTTAGCGATTAAGCCTTTATCATCAGGAGAGTCGGTCAGTAATATTTTCTTTTCTAACATAATGAATGTTTTGCCAGGTAAATAAAAAAAGAGAACCCATAAAAATGGGTTCTACATAGTCGATAATAAAATTAGATTTCAAAAGAAGCTAAAGAAACACCTTTATCTAAGGCCTTTTGAATCACACGAGGTGTGCGACCTTGGCCAGTCCATGTTCTCTCTTGACCAGTTTCATCAGTATATTTGTATTTTGCTGGACGAGGTTCACGTTTTTTACGAATTGAAGAAGGGGCAATACCGATAATTGCAGTTAATTCTTCCGCAGTGATACCCTCTTGTTTAATTAATTCTTTATATTTTGCAATACGTGCGCGACGTTCTTGTTCAGCTTGTTCAATTTCAGCCGCTTGAGCGCGTTTTTCTTCCACGGCAGCTTGTAATTTTAAAAGTGAACTTTCGGCTTGTTCTAATGTTAAATCACGTACAGCAGCACGTAAACTACGAAGGTTAGTTAAACCTTTTGTTAATTCGTTCATGATGTCCTCTTTTTTATGTGTGTGAATGCTTAATTATTTTAAGGAAGACAATAATAGCGAAAATAATATATTTGGTAAATATTAATTCGCCTAATTTAAAGGATTAATTGGTCTGATCTCATTATACTCCATATTATGGAGTGACTTGTTTTCTATACTATTGCAATCTCTTACTCATAAAATTGTGTAACAATGAATTAACAAATTAATACGTCATTTTTAATAAAAGAATAGATTTCACCGAAAGTGCAAGATTTTATTGGTAATTTTATTCATTTTAATGTAATCTCTCACCATCCTATACAACAGTAGAGGTGCGGTCATTATAAGTATTTTCCTGGAGTGGATAGCGTTGAAGGGAAAGGAAAGGAATGATTGCCGAAATCGAATAGGCGTCATCTTATTCGGTTGGTCACGTCTTCGAAAGGAACGTGACTGTCATAGTTTTTGTGTGTTAACTATGGAGCGCTACGGTTCGGTCTGGTCATCATTGTGTCTTTTCTTGCCGTTGTCTCCATTAAATTATTAGGTATAACTTAATGGAACTAGTCGATTATTCTTCATCTATTTATTCAATTATACCCGCATTACTTGCGATTATTTTAGCAATTGCAACTCGTCGGGTTTTGGTCTCCCTCAGTGCAGGGATTATTGTCGGTGCGTTAATGTTGGTTGATTTCAACCCATTGAATGCACTTATTTATTTAAAAGATAATGTTGTGGCATTAGTTTATAGTAGCGAAGAAGGCATGAATTCAAATATGAATATCGTGTTTTTCTTAGTTTTACTTGGCGTATTGACCGCACTTTTAACTGTGTCAGGCAGCAACCGTGCGTTTGCTGAATGGGCACAAAATAAAATTAAAGGTCGTCGCGGTGCGAAATTATTAGCGGCATCTTTAGTGTTTGTGACATTTATCGATGATTACTTCCACAGTCTTGCTGTAGGTGCGATTGCACGTCCAGTTACTGATCGTTTCAAAGTTTCTCGTGCAAAATTAGCGTACATTCTTGATTCTACTGCTGCACCAATGTGTGTCATGATGCCAGTATCAAGCTGGGGGGCATACATTATTACTCTCGTAGCAGGTTTATTGGCAACGTATTCTATTACGTCTTATACCCCAATGGGTGCATTCGTTGCCATGAGTTCAATGAACTACTATGCGATCTTCTCATTATTGATGGTATTCTTTGTGGCTTATTTCTCATTTGATATTGCGTCAATGGCACGTCATGAAAAATTAGCGATGGAACGCGATTATAAAGAAGAAGTCATTGAAGGTGTGAAAGGTAAAGTTCGCAACTTAATTTTACCGATTTTAGTCTTAATTACCGTCACTGTTTTCATGATGATTCATACGGGTAGTGAGGCTTTAGCGGCAGATGGAAAACCATTTAGCCTCTTAGGTGCATTTGAAAATACAACAGTAGGTATTTCGCTTGTTGTTGGTGGTTCAAGTGCGGTTGCTATGTCAACATTATTGATTATTCTTGAGCGTCAAGTTTCTTTACAAGAATACGGAAAGGCGTGGATTGCCGGTATTAAATCTATGTTAGGTGCAATTGCAATCCTATTCTTTGCGTGGACAATCAATAAAGTGGTGGGTGATGCACAAACCGGTAAATACTTATCTTCTTTAGTGAGTGGCAGTATTCCTGTTCAATTTTTACCTGTGATTTTATTTATCCTTGGTTCAGCAATGGCATTCTCAACCGGGACAAGTTGGGGGACATTTGGCATTATGTTACCAATCGCAGCTGCAATGGCGACCAACTCTGCTCCAGAGTTATTACTTCCTTGCCTATCTGCCGTCATGGCTGGCGCGGTATGTGGCGACCACTGTTCACCGGTTTCGGATACAACGATTCTGTCATCAACTGGGGCAAAATGTAACCACATGGATCACGTCACCACACAATTACCTTATGCAGCAACTGTTGCGACAGCAAGTGCGGTAGGCTACATTGTGGTAGGCTTTACAGAATCAGGTTTAGCTGGATTTGTAACAACAGCAGTTGTTTTAGTAGCTTTAGTGTTTATCGTGAAGAAACGTTAATCCTAAAATGAAAAAAGAAAGGGCGTACTGTGTAGTATAGTATGCCCTTTTTGTATTTATTGTGAAATTTAGAGTAATGGACTAAACAAGAAAAATAACCGCTCGATGATTCGATGATAGAAAGGACGATTTATCCATTCTTGCATATCGAGAGCGGAAGAATTCGCTAAATAATTTTCATGGAGTGTGGCAACTTCATTAGCAAAATTACGATCTTCTACGGCAACAGTGATTTCAAAGTTAAGCAGGAAACTGCGTAAATCCATATTTACTGTACCAACGAGCGCGAGCTTATTATCGATTAACACACTTTTCGTATGTAGAAGTCCTGCTTCAAAATGATAAATTTTGACACCTGCTTCGAGTAAATCATCAAAGAATGTTCGACTTGCCCAACGAACCATCAAGGAATCATTGTTTTTAGGTAAAATAAGCGTGATATCAACACCACGGAATGCGGCAATACGTAATGCTTCAGCAATATTGTGACTTGGCACAAAGTAAGGTGATGTGATCACAATGCTTTCTTTTGCCGCATAAATAACTGTTGCAAGAGATTGCGCAATTAAGTCATCTGGGAACGCAGGACCGCTCGCAATGACTTGCACAGAATGGGTGTCATTATCATCAATTTCCACGAGCGGGTAATTTGGTAATAACAGGGGTAATTCTTCTGTCGTTTCAATTTCCCAATCCCAAGCATGTAAGCTATTTAAAATTGGCGAAACAGGACCGTTGATTCGCACCATCACGTCTATCCAATTGCCTACGTTGCTATCTTGCTTGAAGAAATTCGGATCTACCATATTCATACTACCTGTATAGGCAATTTGATTATCAATGATGATGATTTTACGATGTTGACGTAAATCAATTCGGCTGAAGAACATCCGGAATAAATTTACATGTAGCGCTTCGGTAATTTCAATGCCTTTTTCTCGCATTTCTTTACAAACAGGGCTTTTCAAAAAAGCATTACTGCCAACGGAATCGAGTAAAAGACAAACTTTAACACCACGTTGCACGGCTTCTTCTAAGGCTTGTTTAACGTCATTAATCAGACCATCATTGCTCCAAATATAAAACACCATATTAATGGAGTGGCGAGCTTGTTGAATATCACGGATGATACTTCGAATAATGCTTTCTGGCGTGTCGAGAATATGTAATTCATTACCGCGAATATTCGGAATACCTAAGCGGTGGTGGACTAGTTTAAATAAAGCACGATAACGAGGATCCTGGGAATGCGCAACCAGATCTTTTTGCCCAGACAGCTGCTGAAGCCATTGTGTATATTTAGGTTTTAATGATTGAAATACTTTGGCTCGGCGAGTACCGAGTTTAATCTCACCAAAAATTAAATAAGCAATAACGCCAATCAGTGGCACAAGGTAGATAATCATCAGCCATGACAACGTAGCAGAAACCGCTTGTTTTTTGACGAGTAAACGCAATGTGACAGAAATAACTGCCATCCAAATTAACACGGGAATAATATAAACCAGTATAATATGTTCAAAACTCATTAATTTTTGACCGCACTTATGAAATTAGACATTGTTTATCAGACGGATGATTTTATCATTATTTATAAGCCTTGTGGGCTAAGTGTGCATAAAGATCAAAGTAAAATTGGTTTAACCACTTTGCTTGCCGGGCAGCTTAATGTGCCACAAGTCTGGCTTGTACATCGATTAGATAAAGTGACATCAGGTTTACTTATTTTGGCACTAAATGCCGAAAGTGCGGCTGAATTTTTCCGACTTTTTTCTGAACACCATATCCAAAAGACTTACCTTGCTCTCAGCAATCAAAAGCCCAAAAAGAAACAAGGATTGATTGTCGGCGATATGCAAAAGTCTCGTAATGGGGCTTGGAAACTTTGCCAATCGAAGGAAAATCCCGCGATTACGCGTTTTGAAAGTGTAAGTTGCGAGCCCAATTTACGGTTATTTATCTTAAAACCACAAACCGGTAAAACCCATCAATTGCGTGTGGCAATGAAAAGCTTAGGGAGTCCGATTTTAGGTGATTCGCTTTATGGTAAAAACACTGAAAATATTGACCGCACTTATTTGCATGCTGCAAGATTGCAATTTGAATTTAAAGGTCAGTCGTTTGATGTGTTTAGCCCACCGAAAGAAGGGGAGTGGTGGCATCGTCAAGGTGTCATGTCTCAGATTCAAAAATTTAGCTCAGTACTAGCGGAGTTAACTGAACAGGAAAAGTGCGGTTAAGATTTCAATTATTTTGTATAATAGACCCAATTTTTCACATTAGGAACAAAAATGAAATTTATCTCTTTTAATATTAATGGTTTACGTGCTCGTCCTCATCAACTTGAAGCAATTATTGAAAAATACCAACCAGATGTGATTGGTTTACAAGAAATCAAAGTCGCGGATGAAGATTTTCCTCATGCGATTACTGAAAATCTGGGTTATCACGTTTTTCACCATGGGCAAAAAGGGCACTATGGTGTGGCTCTATTAACTAAACAAGAACCAAAAGCAGTGCGTCGTGGTTTTCCAACAGATAATGAAGATGCGCAAAAACGCATAATTATGGCGGATTTAGAAACCCCGTTTGGTTTGTTAACGGTAATTAATGGCTATTTTCCACAAGGCGAAAGCCGTGCTCATGAAACTAAGTTTCCAGCAAAAGAAAAATTTTATGCGGATCTTCAACGCTATTTAGAACAAGATCACGATAAAACCAATCCAGTTTTAATTATGGGGGATATGAATATTAGTCCAAGCGATTTAGATATTGGCATTGGCGATGAAAACCGCAAACGTTGGTTGCGTACTGGCAAATGTTCATTCTTACCGGAAGAGCGTGAATGGTATCAACGCTTATACGATTATGGATTGGAAGATACGTTCCGTAAATTAAACCCAACAGTCAATAACAAGTTCTCGTGGTTTGATTATCGATCAAAAGGTTTCGATGATAATCGTGGATTACGTATCGATCATATTCTAGTGAATCGTCAATTAGCAGAGCGTTGCGTTGATGTCGGTATTGCATTAGATATTCGTGCAATGGAAAAACCGTCAGATCACGCACCAATCTGGGCAGAATTTAAATAGGAAAGCAACATGGATATGGCAAATTGGCAGAATTACCGTTCACAAGTGAATGGTATGCCTGCCGTGTTTACCGCAAATATTGAAGATTTAGATGTTTATCATGGTAAACATCTCAGTAAGGTTGTGCAATTTACCGTGCCTTATCAGGGAGATGAGGATGGTTTGCCGAATGAAGACGAATATGAAAAATTGATTAATCGTCTTTTTAAAATCCTTGCACAATTGACCGCACTTCCAAATGTTTTTTTTGCTGGGCACTTTATTTGCAACCATCAGGCAAAAATGCATTTCTATTGTGAACATGATGCTTTGCTTAAAGAAACCCTTCAGCAGCTTGATTTTGTTTCTGAGATTAATGTACAGGATGATTCCAATTGGGACACTTATTTCGATTTCTTATTGGCTTCACCATTGGAAATGAAATTAAATGCGACAGAAGAGATTTTGAGCATGCTGAATAGCAAAGGGCGTAATTTAAGTGACACTTATTTAATTGAGCATACTTTCCATTTTGATGAAGAAGAAAAAATGTTCCCCTTTATGGATGAACTAACACTTGGAAAAGTGTCGTTCAATACGTTGAAATATTCTAGCCAAGCCATTCAAACAGAAGAAGATGAAGCGCCTTACTTTATGGTGAAATTGGAGCAAGAGCTTTCGTTAGACAGTAATGAGATCTTCGAGTGGGTAGAGCGCTTTGAAAAATTAGCCATGGAGTTTTCTGGCGACTATATTGGCTGGGAATGCGATAATTTAATGGATGACCGGTCATCATTAAATTAGTCTGATAACTCAGCAAATCAGTATAGATTAGATAAAAATAAAGCCCATCAACACGATGGGCTTAAATTCTTTTGGCTACAAATTTAGGATTCGTAAAAGGAGACAAACGAAAGCTAAACCAAAAGAGAAATTTGGCTCCTCCTGCGGGACTCGAACCTGCGACATATGGATTAACAGTCCACCGTTCTACCGACTGAACTAAGGAGGAATAAATTTGGTATCACAAAGAATAGGCGCGCATTTTAATGAGCGACCTGTCGCTTGTCAATACTCAAAATGAAAAAAATCATAAAAAAATTTACCGTTTTTGCTATCCACAAAGCCTGTGGATAACTTTGTGGATTGTTTTTGTTTAAAATGGTCAACCACTGGTGCAGACTGGCTTTGTCTCAAATTGTTCATCTATTAGCCATTCGATTATATTTATTTAAATATCAATATGTTACATAAAGTCCAGCAAAAAAAATAAAATATTTTTCAATTTTGAAGTGTTTAAGGCTTGACACGCCTAAGTATGTGTAAAACTTGGATTTTTATCGCTCAATTTGGAGTAATAAATGTGTTAAAATAACCACACTTCTAAAACAGTAAAAAAATTGACCGCACTTATGGCAGAGAAAATTAATACTAAGCCTTTTATCCTTCATTCCGATTTTAAACCTTCCGGTGATCAACCCCAAGCAATCGAAAAATTAGTCGAAAATTTAGAGGATGGTTTGGCTCATCAAACCCTTCTCGGAGTAACGGGATCGGGTAAAACTTTTACCATTGCGAATGTTATAGCAACGTTAAACCGACCTGCAATGTTACTTGCTCCAAATAAAACCCTTGCCGCTCAGCTTTATGCGGAAATGAAAGCGTTTTTTCCAGAAAATGCGGTGGAATATTTCGTCTCATACTATGATTACTATCAGCCAGAAGCTTATGTGCCGAGTAGTGATACGTTTATTGAGAAAGATGCTTCAATTAATGATCAAATTGAACAGATGCGTCTTTCTGCCACGAAATCGTTCTTAGAACGTCGAGATACTATCGTAGTCGCATCTGTTTCGGCAATTTATGGTTTGGGCGATCCTGATAGCTATTTGCAGATGATGTTGCATTTACAGCAAGGTGCCATTATCGATCAACGTCAGATTTTAGCGAAGTTAGCGGAATTGCAATATACAAGAAATGATCAAGCCTTTCAGCGTGGTACATTCCGTGTGCGCGGTGAAGTGATTGATATTTTCCCTGCAGAATCTGATGATCGTGCGGTACGAATTGAATTATTTGATGATGAAATTGAACGTTTAAGTTTATTTGATCCTTTAACGGGTACTAGTTTTGGCGCTGTTCCGCGTTTTACGGTGTATCCGAAAACCCACTATGTGACGCCAAGAGAGCGTATTTTAGATGCCATTGAAAAAATCAAAGCGGAGCTTGTGCAACGCCGTGAATATTTCATCAAAGAACATAAGCTGTTGGAAGAGCAGCGTATAACCCAACGTACGCAATTTGATATTGAGATGATGAATGAGCTCGGCTATTGCTCAGGAATCGAAAACTATTCACGCTATCTTTCTGGCAGAAATGAAGGCGAACCGCCTCCGACATTATTTGATTATATGCCGTCTGATGCGATTTTGATTATTGATGAATCACACGTGACCGTGCCGCAAATTGGTGGAATGTATCGTGGTGACCGTTCTCGTAAAGAAACCTTGGTGGAATATGGTTTCCGTTTGCCTTCAGCATTGGATAATCGTCCATTACGCTTTGAAGAGTTTGAGCGTTTAGCGCCGCAGACGATTTACGTTTCTGCAACACCTGGCCCTTATGAGTTAGAAAAATCGGGCAGTGAAATAGTTGATCAGGTTGTGCGTCCAACAGGCTTACTTGATCCGCAAATTGAAATTCGTCCAGTATCCATTCAAGTGGATGATTTGCTGTCTGAAGCACGTCAAAGAGCGGACAAAAATGAGCGTGTTTTAGTGACTACGTTGACGAAGAAAATGGCGGAAGATTTAACGGATTACTTAGATGAACATGGCATTCGTGTACGTTATCTGCACTCAGATATTGATACGGTTGAGCGTGTAGAGATTATTCGTGATTTACGTTTAGGTGAATTTGATGTATTGGTTGGTATCAACTTGTTACGTGAGGGCTTGGATATTCCAGAAGTTTCTCTTGTGGCGATTTTAGATGCCGATAAAGAAGGTTTCTTGCGTTCTGAGCGTTCCTTAATTCAAACCATCGGTCGTGCAGCTAGAAACTTGAATGGTAAAGCGATTTTGTATGCTGATAGCATCACTAAATCTATGGAAAAAGCCATTACCGAAACGAATCGCCGCCGTGAAAAACAAATGAAATACAATGAAGAGCACGGCATTGTTCCACAGGCATTAAATAAGAAAGTCGGCGAGTTATTAGATATTGGTCAAGGTGCAAATCAAAAAGCAAAATCGAAACAGCGTGGAAAAACGGCAGCTGAGCCGACCGCACTTTACAATGCACCTAAATCAGCCAAAGAATTCCAACAACAAATTAAGAAATTGGAACAACAAATGTATAAATTTGCTCAAGATCTTGAGTTTGAAAAAGCCGCCGCAGTACGCGATAAGCTTCATCAATTGAGAGAGCAATTTATGATATCGGAATAAAGAAAAAGAGCGGCTAATTTGACCGCTCTTTTTTTATTTTATTGCACTAATAAGTAGAAGTTGTTTTTACCACGTAAGATATTGAGTGCAACGGCAGATGGTTTTTCATCTAGCGCTTTGCGTAAGTCTTGCGTGCTTTCAATTGGCTGACGGTTGATGCCGATGATGATATCACCCGATTTTAAACCGCGTTGTGCCGCCATTGAATTTGGCTGTACTTTACTAATTTCTACACCTTTAACACCTTTTGCATCGTAGTTGTTTAAGGTTGCACCATCTAGTGCTGGAAGTTCTGTTTTACTTGCCGTTTGAGAGCCATCGTCTGCTTGTAAGGTCACTTTTACGTTGTCAGTTTTGCCATCACGTAAATAAGTGAGTTCAATTTCTTTACCTGCACCAGAAGTTGCAATTTTTGCACGCATTTCGGCGAAGCTTGAGATTTTCTGACCATTCATTGCAGTGATCACATCACCCGCTTTCAAGCCAGCTTTTTCGGCAGCAGAATTTGGAATGACTTCACTTACAAATGCACCTTGTTGTGCACTGACATTAAAGGCTTTTGCTAAATCGGCATTTAATTCGCCACCTTTAATACCGAGTAAACCACGGCGTACCTCACCAAATTCTAAGATTTGTTGAACGAGATTGTTTGCTTGGTTGCTTGGAATTGCAAAGGCAATCCCGGCGTTACCGCCACTAGGAGAAATAATAGCCGTATTGATACCAATTAATTCACCTTGTAAATTCAATAATGCACCACCAGAGTTACCACGGTTTACTGCGGCATCGGTTTGAATATAGTTTTCATAAGCACCGCTATCTGAACCAGTAGAGCGACCTAGCGCTGAAACAATACCAGAGGTTACGGTTTGACCTAAACCAAATGGGTTACCGATAGCAACGGTAAAATCACCTACACGTAATTTATCAGAATCAGCCATTTTGATCGCAGTGAGATTTGCTGGTTTTTCGATTTGTACTAAAGCAATATCTGATTGTTCATCTTTTCCAACGAGTTTGGCTTTGAATTCACGTCCGTCTTGTAATTTTACAGTGATTTTATCTGCGCCATCTATCACGTGATTATTAGTTAAAACATAGCCTTTATCTGCATTGATGATGACACCAGAACCTAAACCGCGGAAGTTGCGTGATGCACCACGATCTCCACCAAATTGTTCGCCAAATTGATCACCAAAGAAAAATTTAAATTCTTCTGGAATATCATCAGGTAATGCTGAACGGCTGTTTGCTTTTGCTTTGCCTTCAACAGAAAGAGTCACAACTGCTGCTTGTGCTTTTTCTAACATAGGCGCAAGGCTACCTTGTTCGACAATCTCATTTGGAATAGCCGCTTGAGCGGATAAAGAGGTTGCAAACACGCTTAAACCTAATGCTATACCGGTTAATACAAAATTTCTTTTCTTCATAGAGTTCTCCAAGTAAAAATAAATGATTGAATAAGTGTTCAATCAGACAAAAAAATGAGGGGGATGTTCAGTAAAAACAAGGGCATTGAAAAAATATTTTTTAAAAAGTGCGGTTGAAATTGAAATTGTTATTTTTGCCCGCATTTATCTAAACCTATTTGTAAATCGAGGGATAAAAGAATCATTCTATTTAAATAGGGCTGGTACAACCTATTTTTACGTCAAAAACCTTGCCAGCTAAGGCTGAAATATAGTTTAATAGTGTCCTGTTTTACTATTTTGGTAGTACAAATTTTACGCAATTACATAATAATTGTGTATAAATTCAAATGAACTAGTTTACTAGTACAAAAAATGAGTGTAGAGTAACGCCATTAGATTTAAGCACAACATTTAAGATTTAGAGAGTGACATATGGCGACGAAGAAAGAAGAAATCGAAGTAAAAGTTGCAAATGATGATACCCGAATTGAAAAAGTCGATCAGGTATTACCTCCAATTGCCTTATTAGAAAAATTTCCAGCAAGTCAAGAAGCGGCTGATTTAGTTCATGAAACCCGTTTGCATGCGCACAATATTATTCATGGAAAAGATGACCGTTTACTTGTAGTAATTGGTCCTTGTTCTATTCATGATCCTAAAGCCGCATTAGATTATGCCAAACGTTTAAAAGTATTACGTGATGAATATAAAGATACACTTGAAGTGGTGATGCGTGTTTACTTTGAAAAACCGCGTACAACAGTAGGTTGGAAAGGCTTAATTAACGATCCTTATTTAAATGATACATATCGTTTAAATGATGGTTTACGTATTGCACGTAAATTATTATCTGACATCAATAATTTAGGCGTCCCGTCAGCAGGTGAGTTCTTAGATATGATCACACCACAATATGTGGCTGATTTCATGAGCTGGGGCGCAATTGGTGCGAGAACAACTGAATCTCAAGTACACCGAGAATTAGCTTCAGGCTTATCTTGTGCGGTAGGCTTTAAAAATGGCACAAATGGTGGTGTGAAAGTCGCCTTAGATGCAATGGGCGCGGCAGAAGCTTCGCATTATTTCTTGTCTGTGACAAAATTTGGTCATTCTGCCATTGTTTCAACAAAAGGAAATGAAGACTGTCACATCATTTTACGTGGTGGGGATAAAGGTCCTAACTATAAAGCAGAAGACGTTGCAAAAGTTTGTGCAGAGATCGAAAAATCAGGTCGTATTCCACATGTCATGGTTGATTTCAGCCATGCCAATAGTAGTAAACAATTCAAAAAACAAATGGAAGTTTGTGAAGATGTTTGCCGACAAATTGCAGGTGGTTCAAAACAGATCTTTGGTGTTATGGTAGAAAGTCATATTGTTGAAGGTCGTCAAGATTTAGTCGATGGTAAAGCGCATACTTACGGACAAAGTATTACTGATGCTTGTATCGGTTGGGAAGATACAGAAATCTTGTTGAAACAGTTATCTGATGCCGTAACGGCTCGTCGCCAAGTGAATGGCTAATCAGTTTAATTTTTCAGATGATTAAAAGTGCGGTCAATTTTGACCGCACTTTTTTTATGTGCTTTGAAAAAGGGGGAGAAAAGGGGTATGCTAGCTCTAATGGAATAAGAAAGGAGATGTATGATGCAGGATATGATAAATGGCTTATTAATTGTCTTGGTACCGATGGTGTTAGGCTATCTACTGAAGGTCAATAATAAATCCTATATCGCAAAGATTAATCATATCGTCATGTTTTTGCTTTACATCATCCTTTTCTTAATGGGGTATTTGCTTGGTCAATTGGATGATTTAGAACATAAACTCCCTATTATTGGCACAACTGCGGTGACGCTATCGGCGATCATTTTGGGATCCAATATGATTGGCTTGATGCTTTATGACCGCTTTAACCCCGCTGAGCCACTTAAATCACAAGGTAAAATTGATTCTCGTTGGCACTCCTTAATTGACTCGCTCAAACTTTCTGGCACAGTAGTGCTTGGTACCATTTGTGGTTTCTTTTTTAAATCCTATTTAATGCTGCCTACAGGTATAAATCTATATGTATTGATTGTGCTGATTTTCTTTGTGGGTATTCAACTAAGAAATAATGGTATTTCTTTAAAAGAGGCTATTTTCAATAAGCGTGGTTTTCAAACAGGGATGGTGTTTACGTTTACCTCGTTACTAGGGGGCGTGATAGCTGCTTTCGTTCTAGCGATGCCCATTACTCAAGGACTCGCTTTTGCCTCTGGAATGGGGTGGTATTCGTTATCCAGTGTAGTATTGACTAATGCATGGGGACCGGTGCAGGGCAGTATTGCTTTTTTTAATGATTTATCCCGAGAAATTGTCAGTTTATTTGTCATCCCATTATTTATGCGCCATTTTCGTTCGACTGCAATTGGGATTACGGGTGCTACTGCAATAGATTGCACTTTGCCAATTATCCAAAAAGCGGGAGGCATTGAAGTCACGCCAATTGCGATTTCATTCGGTTTTGTGACGAATATTCTGCCACCGTTACTATTGGTTTTCTTTTCCAGTATTCCGCTATAAAAAAGAAATACCAAAAAACAAAAGAGTTAATCATCGTTTTCCGATTAACTCTTTTTTATATTTTAATATTAGGGATTATCAGCTTGTCTATGCATGGCAATAACCGCTTGACCTAAACTGAGTCCGCCATCACCCATCGGTAATTTATGTGCACTTAGTACATGGAATTCGCTCAAATTTTCTTTTAATAAGCGACGTAGCAGTTGGTTATGCATCACACCACCAGATAACACGATAGTACGGCATTGGTGTTGGCGTGCTTGGTTTGCAGCAAGTTCAGCAAAACCTTGGGCGAGAGCATAATGAAAGGCAAAGGCTTTATCTTCAACAGAAGCATGATAATTCAACCAACTTTGCCAGAAATAAGCCAAATCCAGTTTATTACCGATAAGCGGCATTTTTACTGGAATATTGACCGCACTTTGTGCTTGTGTTGCCAAAGATGAGGTATTTGCCAGTGCTTCTAAATGACAGGCAGCTTCGCCCTCCCAAGAAACAATGGTAGGAGCAATACCGAGAGCATAAGCTACGGCATCAAATAAGCGACCCGCAGATGATATAGATGGGCAATTGAGTCCGCGCTCAATGGCATTGATTAATATTGGCCAATTCGGTTCTGTACAGGTTTTGGTGAGAATTTCTTGCCATTGTGGCACAAATTGATGCAGGTGAGCCAGCCAGTTACGCCAAGGTTGTTTGGCCGCAAGATCGCCGCCCGGTAGTGCAACAGCCGGCAGACCACCTAAATATTGACTATGCTGATAATCAACAAGTAGGCATTCGCCTCCCCAAAGTTGTCCATTTTCGCCCATGCCGATACCGTCTAGTGCAAGACCAATAACAGGTTCATTATAATTGTGCTCAGCCATTACGCTGACAATATGAGCATGATGATGCAGTACTTCTATTGGTGTGACTTGTTGCTGTTTGGCAAGTTGTTTACCAATGGAAGATGAAAAATAGCCTGGGTGAGCATCGACAGCGATAATGTCTGGTTTAAATTGATAAATATTTTGAAATAATTGAAGATTTTCACTTAATTGTGACCGCACTTGTTCATTTGCTGTGTCGCCAATATGTTGGCTTAGTACGGCTTTGTTGTGACGTAGTAAGCAGAATGTATTTTTCAGATCAGAACCCAATGCCAACACATTCTTCGTGCTTTGTGTTTCAAGTGGTATTTCATCGGGTACATAGCCACGAGCGCGACGCAATGTTTCTAATCCATCGAAGGCAACACGAACGAGACTATCATCGGCACGTTGTAGAATATCGCGATTGTGACAAAGATAAAAATCAGCTAAATCATTTAATTGTTCTACCGCATATTCATTCTTCAGTACGGGAGGTTGCCCGCTTGCATTCGCAGAAGTCATCACGAGCGGACGATTGACTGCTCGTAGTAATAAATGTTGTAGTGGATTGCTTGGAAGCATCACACCTATTTCCTGTAGGTTTGGTGCGATGTTATTAGCAATATGCGGCACTTTGTGTTTTGAAAGAAGTACAATTGGCGCAGCACTGCTGGTTAGTAATTCTGTTTCTTGAGAACTCAAATCCTGTAAAAACTGCAGATCAGGCACCATAATAGCTAAAGGTTTTGTTGGACGATGTTTCCGTTGACGTAATAAATCAACAGTCTTTTGATTATTCGAATCACAGGCTAGATGAAAACCACCTAAGCCTTTAACTGCGACGATATGACCTTGTTGCAATAAAAGTGCGGTCTGTTTTAGCGCAGTTTCATGAGTAGTAAGTGTTTGTTCTCGATCTTGTAACCAGATATGGGGGCCGCAAACAGAACAAGCATTGGGTTGAGCATGAAAACGGCGATCAGCGGGATCTTTGTATTCTTTTTCGCATTGTGGACAAAGTGGAAAAGAAGCCATTGCCGTGTTTTTTCGGTCGTAAGGAATCGCCTTGATGATGGTAAAACGTGGACCGCAATGGGTGCAGTTAGTAAAAGGGTAGTGATAACGTCGATTATTGGGATCGAATAAGTCGGCTAAACAATGTGGACAGGTCGCTGCATCGGGAATAATTTGCGTGTCCATTTGATTGTTTTCGCTTTCTCGGATAGTAAAGCCTGTTATTGCAGTTGCTTCTGGCCAATCAATGGCGCGCTGAGTAATATCGGTAATTTGCGCTAGCGGTGGGAGTTTATTTTGTAGGTCGGATAAAAATTGCTCAAGTGCATTTGCTGGTGGAGAGACAAAACGAATTAACACGCCTTGTCCATCATTATTGACATCTCCATTTAATCCATATTGATTTGCCAGAAGCCAGACAAAAGGGCGAAACCCCACACCCTGAACTTTTCCTTTTATGCGTAATTCGATCCCTTGCATAACGCAATCCTGTTTATTTTTGATTTAAGCCAAGAAAATCGCCGACTTCGTGTTCTAGTTGGCTCATCGAAATTAAGGCTTCTTGAGTCTGTTTGGCTTCTTCTTCATCAATAATCGTCATGGCGAAACCCACATGTACGAGAACCCATTTGCCAACCAGAGGTTTTGGGTCATCCTGACAAATTAATGAAATATTAACTTCTCTTTTTACTCCGCAGACATCGACTACAGCAAGCTGTAATGCGCTGTCAGCTACTTGAATGATCTGTCCCGGAATACCTAAACACATAATCTGTCCTTAGTTAGAATGTTTATGAGATGAATCGTTTATTGTGTTTCAATAAACGTACTGCGCGTGTGAAATTTTATCATGTAACCACCTAAATTTGTATAGCCATATCTTAAATAAGGCTACTGCATTTTTGTTTAAAATCTGTTCACATTTTTAACATAAAATTATTATGTTTCACTGTTATTTAACAGGTGTATCACAGTAATAGAAAAACAATGAAAATCTTTTGATCTTAATCACAAATTTTCGAATTAGTTCTTGAGCTTTACTTTTTTACAGGAGTATCCTTACTTCTAGAGTGGTTATTGTAAAAAACGTTATTTACATACAAGGAGGGGAGTGTATGAATCGTTTTGTAATCGGTGATCCGAAGGATTGCATTGGATGCAACACCTGTATGGCCGCTTGTAGCGAAGTGCATAAAGCTTTCGGATTACAATCTTTTCCACGCTTACAAGTCATGCGTAATGATGATGTAACCGTGCCAATTCTCTGTCGTCATTGTGATGATTCACCATGTGCTACCGTGTGCCCGGTGCACGCAATCACACACATTAATGACACCATTCAACTTAACGAAAGTCTCTGTATCGGTTGTAAACTTTGTGGTATTGCTTGCCCATTCGGTGCAATTACTCAACATGGTTCTGCACCGATTGACGCACCAACCTATTATGAAGGATTCTCCTTCACTGATGCGGTAAAACGAGATATTCGTACTGCACCAGATAATACGGATTTACACAATATGTTGGCATGGCAACCTGGCGTAAAAGCCATTGCGGTGAAATGCGATCTTTGCTATTTCCGTGAAGATGGTCCGGCTTGTGTACAAACCTGTCCGACCAAAACATTATTTATTATTAGTGATGAGAGTATCAAGCAGGCTAACGAAAGAAAACGTGAAATGGCAATGGTTTCTTCGCCTGCTATTCCAAGATAATTAGTGTGTTTTAACTTGTAATCAATGGAGTGATATTATGAGTTTACCTATCAATTTACTCATCACGACCCTGTTGATTTATGTCGTAGGTGCGTTTATTTCGCTCGCAGTGAGACGAAACGAACAACTTTCAATCAATATATCCGGCGTGACCGGTGTACTTGCTGGAGTGTTAGGTATTGTTGCCTGCATCCCCGTTCTGATCAGCAGCGACACAGTCGTTGATGTTTTTAAAACCCCATTTGAATTTGCCTCATTTTCCATCCGTATTGATGGATTGGCGGCGTTTATGGTGTGTGTAATTTCTTTATTAGTTATTGTGACCGCACTTTATTCTTTCTCTTATGTGAAAGAATACAAAGGTAAAGGCGCAGGTTCTATGGGTTTCTTTATGAATTTATTTATCGCTTCCATGGTTGCGTTAGTTACCAGCGATAATGCGTTCTACTTCCTTGTATTCTTTGAAATGATGTCATTGGCATCTTATTTCTTAGTCCTTACCGAACAAGATGACAATGCCGTAAATGCAGGCTTGCTTTATTTCTTTATTGCGCATGCCGGTTCGGTATTAATTATGATCGCCTTCTTCATTTTCTACTGCTATGCCGGTAGTTTTGAATTTAGCGCATTCCGTCAAACCACTTTACCGGCACCGCTTGCCTTTACTGCCTTTATTTTGGCATTTTTAGGTTTTGGTGCCAAAGCGGGGATGATTCCATTACACAGCTGGTTACCGAAAGCTCACCCGGCTGCACCTTCTCATGCATCAGCGATGATGTCTGGTGTGATGGTTAAAATCGGTATCTTCGGGATCATTAAAGTCGGTGTCGATCTTCTCGGTTCTACCAATGTTTGGTATGGCGTTATCGTACTCGGTTTCGGTGCGGTATCTTCCGTACTTGGCGTTCTTTATGCCTTGGCAGAACATGACATCAAAAAACTCTTGGCTTATCACACAGTAGAAAATATCGGTATCATTATGATGGGTGTGGGCGTCGGTATGATTGGTATCGCGACACATCATCCAGTGTTGGCAACCGTGGGATTACTTGGTGGTTTATATCACTTACTTAACCATGCTGTATTCAAAGGCTTGTTATTCTTAGGTGCAGGTTCAGTAATGTATCGCTTGCATACTAAAGACATGGACTTAATGGGCGGCCTAGGCAAACTTATGCCTTACACTGCATTCTGTTTTTTAATCGGTACCATGGCGATTTCTGCATTGCCACCGTTTAACGGTTTTGTCAGTGAATGGTTTACTTATCAATCTTTATTCACCTTAAGCCAAAGTGATGTTTTCGTATTAAAACTTGCCGGTCCAATTGCCATCATTATGTTGGCATTAACAGGTGCGTTAGCGGCTCTTTGTTTCGTGAAAGTGTACGGTATCAGCTTCGGTGGTGCACCACGTAGTGAAAAAGCAGCTAATGCACGCGAAGTACCAAAACCAATGGTGATTGCCATGGCAGTGTTGGCCTTATGTTGTGTGTTGTTAGGTGTGGGTGCATCTGTGGTAACCCCAATAATTGCGAAAATTTCGACCGCACTTGCTCATAGCGAACCGCTAATGTTGGCTCAAAATGGAGTAGTGGTTGCACAAGCTGAACCACATACTACACTTTCAACACCAATGGTGACTATCATGTTATTGGCATTTTTCTTCTTGCCATTTAGTTTCTATGCGTTCACCAAAAATCAACGTTTATCCGATCGTGCAAAAGGCAATCCATGGGCTTGTGGTTATGCTTATGAACAAGATATGGCTGCCTCTGCAGGTAGTTTCACTCGTCCGTTACGTACGATTTTCAAACCACTTTATACCTTGCGCGAAGTGTTGGATCCTGCACCTTTAGGTGATAAAGGCATCCAAGCGGTAATTAAAGGCGCAACAAAAACAGAACCTTTCTGGGAAGAAAAAATAACGATGCCTATCGCTCGTTTTATTCCTTGGTTAGGAACAAAAATCCAATGGTTACAACAAGGTGACTTCCGTGTGTACTGCGTGTACTTCGTGATTGCCTTGGTGGCAATACTACTTTCCATTGCGTTGATGTAGGAGGTTGAAGATGATTATGTTACCTTCAGAAATTGCAACATCTGCCGGAATGTTTGTTTTTGCCATTGTGCAAGCCTTGATTTTGCTTGCCCTTGCTCCGTTATTCTCCGGTATTTCACGTATGATCCGTGCTCGCATTCAATCTCGTCGCGGTCCAGGCGTGTTACAAGATTATCGCGATATTGCGAAATTAATGAAACGTCAAAACATTTGGCCTGACAATGCGGGTTGGGTTTCTAAAGTGATGCCTTATGTGCTAATTAGCACTGTGATGGTAGTCGCTATGAGCTTGCCTTTGTTTACCCGTGTCGCACCGTTTGGCGCAGGCAGTGATTTAATTACTGTGATTTATTTATTCGCCTTGTTCCGTTTCTTCTTTTCAATTGCGGGTTTGGATTCAAACAGCACATTCTCAAGTTTAGGGGCAAGTCGTGAAGTCACATTAGGAGTCTTGGTAGAGCCAATTCTCATGTTGGCATTCCTTGTCATTGCGTTAATTGCCGGTTCAACCAATTTTGCGGTTATCGGTAATGCGCTTTCCGAAAACACTTGGCAATATCCAATTGCGACAGTGATTGCTATCGCTGCAGCATTCTTCGCCGTATTTATTGAAATGGGTAAAATTCCATTTGATTTGGCAGAAGCAGAACAAGAATTACAAGAAGGTCCATTGACTGAATATTCTGGTCCAGCACTCGCCTTATTAAAAATCGGCTTAAGTTTAAAATCTATGGTTGTGGCATCTATCTTTGTGAGCGTGTTGCTTCCTTTCGGTATCCCGACAGAGATGAGCTTAAGTGCGGTCATTTTAGGTGGTATTTTATTCTTCGTGAAATTATTAGTGGTGTTCGTATTGGCTTGTGTCTTTGAAAACACACTTTCTCGTACCCGCTTTATGTTAACAGGACGTTTAACCGTGGTCGGCTTCGGCATTTCTGTGTTGGCGTTTGTATTTTACTTCACTGGGTTGTAAGGAGGACAAATATGGAACGTTTAGCTCTGATTACAATCATTTTACCTTTCGTTGGCGCGTTTATTGTCGGTTTGAACAAAAAACATTTTGCTCAAATTGCCACAGTATTTGCTGCGCTTACTACGCTGGGCACCTTGTTAGTCGCAGGACAATGGTTTGCCGATGGTCATCAAAGCGTCACTTATGACATCGTCGCTTTTGATAAAACCGCGATCTTTGGTGTAACGCTTGATGCAGTCAGTACATTAATTGCCTTTGCCGTTGTGGCCTTAGGTTTCTTAATCTGCTTATATTCTTGTGGTTACTTAACCGATAAAAACCGTGAACACCCACATAATGGGTTACCACGTTTTTATGCATTCTTGCTCATCTTTATCGGTGCCATGGCCGGCTTGGTGTATTCCTCCACTTTGGCAGGACAATTGTTGTTCTTCGAAATTACTGGGGGATGTTCTTGGGCATTAATCAGTTATTACCAAACACCGAAAGCTCAAGCAGCCGCAATGAAAGCCTTGATTATCACCCACGTGGGGGCAATCGGGTTATATATTGCCGCAGCTTATTTATTCAGCCAATCAGGTACTTTCTCTATCAGTTCGTTAGAACATTTAGATCCGACTGCGAAAACCATCGTGTTATTCGGTGTGATGTTTGCTGCGTGGGGGAAATCAGCACAATTACCAATGCAAATTTGGTTGCCGAATGCGATGGAAGCACCTACACCGGTGAGTGCGTATTTGCACGCTGCATCAATGGTTAAAGTTGGGGTGTATATCTTCGCTCGTTCTGTTATGTCTGCTGGTGAGATTCCACATATTGTGGGTGAAGTCGGCATCATCATGGCGATGATTACCTTAATTTATGGCTTCTTGATGTACTTGCCACAAACTGACTTAAAACGTTTATTGGCGTATTCAACCATTACCCAACTGTCTTATATTTTCATTGGGATTTCTCTTGCTGCATTAGGCTCTAAATTGGCCTTTGTGGCAGCGATTAGCTACATCTTCAACCATGCTTTCGCGAAAAGCTTATTCTTCTTGGTTGCAGGTTCATTAAGTTATGCGACAGGAACTCGTTCTATGCCATTACTACAAGGCATTATGCGTACAATGCCAGTGGTAGGGGCTGGATTTGGTGTAGCAGCATTAGCGATTGCCGGGGTACCACCGTTTAACGGATTCTTCAGTAAATATCCATTATTTGCGGCCGGATTTGAGTTAGGCCAAGAATACGGCTGGATTACTTGGTTGATGGTGCTTGCTTTAATTGAATCTACCGCGACATTTGTATGGTTATTATATAAATTCGGACAATGTGTCATCGGTAAACCGTCAGAAGCTGTTGCTGAAGCACAACCAATTACGCTTTCTATGAGTATTGTATTAGTGGTTCTCATGGTGATGTCTGTATGCTCTAGCTTCATTGCTGCATATTGGCTAGGTTTGGCGGGTTAGGTTAAGGAGGAATCTATGTTAATGATAAATGGACTTGCGTGTTTACTCA
>CAUQGU010000008.1:0-40704 GCA_963517645.1 uncultured Haemophilus sp.
ACAATTTTAAGTATAAAAGGAAAATTATGAGAGTTTTACATGTTTGCTCGGAGCTGTATCCCTTACTCAAAACTGGCGGACTCGCTGATGTTTTAGGGGCATTACCTTTTGCACAAAAAGAAATTGGTATCGATACACGTATTTTATTGCCGGCTTATCCAAAAATTTCTGCAGGCATTGAGAATACGCATGTCGTCACAGAATTTGATAATTTTGCAGGTCATGTTGTATTGCGTTATGGCGAATACAATGGCGTGGGGATTTATCTGATTGATGCACCACATCTCTATTGGCGAGAAGGGAATCCTTATCATGATACCGATTACAACGATTATGCTGATAACTATAAACGCTTTGCTTTATTAGGCTGGGTGGGCGCTGAGCTTGCGACAGGCTTAGATAGCTGGTGGCGAGCTGAAGTAGTGCATGCTCATGATTGGCATGCAGGTTTAGCGGCAGCTTATCTCTTCAATAAAGGTCGCCCTGCAAAATCAGTATTTACGATTCATAACTTGGCTTATCAAGGACAATTCGCACATCGTCACCTATATGAAATTGGCTTACCGGAAGGCATGTTCCATGTTGATGGTTTAGAGTTATTTGGCCAAATTTCATATTTGAAAGCAGGTCTCTATTATTCTGATATGGTGACAGCAGTGAGTCCAACTTATGCGAAAGAAATCACTACACCAGACTTTGCTTATGGCTTGCAAGGCTTATTAACAGGCCTACGTGAAGCAGGTAAGTTGGTGGGGATTTTAAATGGCGTGGATCAAGAAATTTGGCATCCAAGTTGTGATGCGTATATTCAGCATCATTACAAATTGAAATCCATCGCAGGCAAGAAGAAAAATAAAGCGGATTTACAAGCTTATTTCAATTTGCCACAACAACCTGATGCACTCTTATTTGTGATGGTGACTCGCTTAACCGAACAAAAAGGCGTAGATTTACTGATTGCCACAGCGGATGAAATTGTTAAACAAGGTGGACAACTAACCATTCTCGGTTCAGGTGCAAAACATTTGGAAGAGGGTATTTGCCAATTAGCACAACGTTACCCAGAAAATATTGCAGTGAAAATTGGCTATGATGAAGCACTTTCACATTTAATGGTTGCCGGTGGTGATGTCATTTTGGTACCAAGCCGCTTTGAACCTTGTGGATTAACTCAATTATATGGGTTGCAATATGGCACATTGCCGCTTGTTCGTGCGACGGGAGGATTAGCAGATACTGTCACGAACAGTACAAGTGAAAGCATTAAAGCGCGTACTGCAACAGGTTTTGTATTCCAAAAAGCCGAAGCAGATGATTTACGAAGTGCTATCCAGCATGCCTTTGCCTTGTGGCAAAAACAACGTGTTTGGGCGATGGTACGTAATAATGCCATGGCGCAGGACTTTAGTTGGAAAAATGCGGCCACTCAATATGAGCAGCTCTATTTAGGCATTTTAAATTCATAATTCAATGGATTGACTCCCTCTTCAAAATAATCGCCTTTGAAGGGGGGATTTTTGTTGTTTTTTTCGTAAAAAAGCTTAAAATTTGCGCGATTTTTTTATTGAGGTTTTACTTTCTATGATCATGGACAATTTTGATTCGCCATTTCTCTACAATCGACCAAGTCTTGATGTCGAAGGCGTGAAAAAAGCAATTGTTTATAAATTAATTTTCTTAATTGGTCGTTCACCAAAAGAGGCGAGTCAACGCGACTGGCTAAATGCGACACTTCATGCAGTGCGTGATTTAGTGACTGAAGGCTGGATTACCACCGCTCGTCAATCTCGTGCAGAAGAAACTCGTCGTGTTTATTACCTTTCTATGGAATTCTTAATTGGCCGTACACTTTCTAATGCGATGATCGCAGAAGGTGTTTATGATGTGGCAGAAAAAGCCCTGGCTGAATTAAATGTTGATTTGGAAGAGATTATTGAAAAAGAAGTGGATCCAGGTTTAGGTAACGGTGGTTTAGGTCGCCTTGCTGCTTGCTTTATGGACTCACTGGCAACATTAGCAATTCCAGCGATGGGTTATGGTATTCGTTATGAATACGGTATGTTCCGTCAAAAAATTGAAAATGGTCAACAAGTTGAACGTCCAGATGATTGGTTAGAAAAAGGTGCACCTTGGGAATTTATGCGTCCATCAAAACGTTTCAGTATTGATTTTGGTGGTCATATCTATTTTGAAGATAAAAAATGTATCTGGAATCCGGCTGAAAAAGTGACCGCACTTGCATACGATCAAATGATTCCAGGTTATAAAAATGATTCAGCATCCACATTACGTTTATGGTCTGCTCATGGTGGAGAAGTGTTTGATTTAGCTGAGTTTAACCGTGGTGATCACTTAGCGGCGGTAGCGACTCGTTCGGCTAATCAAAACCTTTCTCGCGTACTTTATCCAGACGATTCCACCTGGAATGGTCGTGAGTTACGTTTACGTCAAGAGTACTTCTTAGTATCTGCTTCTTTACAAGATATTCTCCGTCGCCATTTAAGAACACACGGTACATTGGATAATCTTGCTGATAAAGTGGCGATTCACTTGAATGATACCCACCCAGCATTGGCGATTCCTGAGTTGATGCGTATCTTAATTGATTTACACGGTTACTCATGGCAAAACGCTTGGGATGTGACTCGTCGTATCTTCTCTTACACTTGCCATACTTTAATGTCAGAAGCATTAGAAACCTGGCCGGTAGAAATGATGGCGAAAATCTTACCGCGTCATTTACAAATGATTTTTGAAATTAATGATCATTTCCTAGAGTATGTGAAAACGTATGTTACGACTGATATGGACTTTATCCGTCGCGTTTCACTGATCGAAGAAGGATATCAACGTAAAGTTCGTATGGGCTGGTTATCTGTTGTCGGTTCTCATAAAGTAAACGGTGTAGCAGCAATCCACTCAGATCTTATGGTTTCTTCAACCTTTGCTGATTTTGCGCGTATCTACCCAGAACGCTTCACCAACGTGACGAATGGCGTGACACCACGTCGTTGGCTTGCAGTAGCGAACCCGAAATTGGCAGCTCTATTTGATCAATATATTGGTTCTGAATGGCGTTGCGATTTAAGCCAAATTGAAAAACTTAAAGCGTTTGCAGATAAAGGTGAATTTAAGCGTGCTGTCGCAGATATCAAATACGATAACAAAGTGAAATTAGCTCAATATGTGAAGAAAACACTTAACATCGATTTAGATCCGCATGCATTATTTGACGTTCAAGTAAAACGTATTCATGAATACAAACGTCAAATGCTTAATGTATTACACATTATTGCTCGTTATAACGAAATGTTGGCTCACCCAGAAAAAGATTGGCAGCCTCGCGTATTTATTTTAGCAGGTAAAGCAGCTTCAGCTTACTATGCGGCAAAACAAACCATTCGTTTAATTAACGATGTAGCGAATGTCATCAATAACGATGAGCGCTTAAAAGGTCGTTTAAAAGTTGTCTTTATTCCGAACTACAGCGTAAGTCTTGCACAATTAATCATTCCGGCAGCAGATATTTCTGAGCAAATCTCTCTTGCAGGAACAGAAGCGTCAGGTACCAGTAATATGAAGTTTGCCTTAAATGGTGCGTTAACATTGGGTACGCTTGATGGTGCGAACGTTGAGATTTTAGATAATGTTGGTGAAGATCACATCTTTATCTTTGGTAATACGGTTGAACAAGTGGAAGCATTACGTCGCGAAGGTTATCGTCCGTTTGATTATTATCAAAATGACGAGCAATTACGTGAAGTTATTGACCAAATCATTCGTGGTGATTTCTCGCCGGAAGAACCGAACCGTTATCACTCTCTAATTCAAGGTTTACAGTACCACGATTATTACCAATCTTTTGCTGATTTCCGCAGTTATGTGGAAGCGCAAAAAGCGGTAGATAAAAAATATCAAGATCGTGATGTATGGATAGCTAGTACCATTCAAAATATGGTGAACATGGGCTTCTTCTCATCAGACCGTACAATTCTTGAATATGCGAAAAATATCTGGAAAATTGAACCGTTAAAACTCGAGAAGTAAGTTCTTTTCCACTCATAGAAAACCCTGTCGGATTATTTCCACAGGGTTTCTTTTTATGCTAAAATCCACCGTCAAATTTATTGTTCATTCAGATTAGGAAAAAGTATGAAAGTTTTAGAAGGTGCGGTAGCGGCGCCAAATGCTAAAATCGCAGTGGTGATTGCTCGTTTTAACAGTTTTATTAATGAAAGTTTATTAGAAGGTGCGGTAGATGCATTAAAACGTATCGGCCAAGTGAAAGATGAGAATATCACAATCGTTCGTGCACCAGGTGCGTATGAACTTCCATTAGTGGCACGTCGTTTAGCTGAAAGCAAAAAATTTGATGCAATCGTCGCATTAGGTACCGTAATCCGTGGAGGAACAGCTCACTTTGAATATGTAGCGGGTGAAGCAAGCAGCGGTTTAGGTCAAGTAGCAATGCAAGCTGAAATTCCAGTGGCCTTTGGTGTTTTAACGACTGAAAACATTGAACAAGCTATTGAACGCGCAGGTACTAAAGCAGGTAACAAAGGTGCAGAAGCAGCATTAACTGCACTTGAAATGGTGAACCTTTTACAACAAATTGATGCGGCATAATTCCAATGACAGAGAAAAAAGAACCTGTAAAAAAAGTATCGCCACGTCGTAGAGCGAGAGAATGTGCGGTTCAAGCATTATATTCTTGGGCACTCTCTGGTAATGCACCAGAACAAGTGGAACTCACTTTCGTTGTGGATCAAGATTTAAAAGGTGTGGATAAACCTTATTTTAGCCGCCTTTTCCGTCAAACCGTTGCGAATGTAGAAGCCGTTGATTTTTCAATGAGTCATTATTTAGATCGCACGTTGGATGAATTAGATCCGATTGAAAAAGCGATTTTACGTTTAGCGGTTTATGAGCTTCAATTTGAGCCAGATGTACCGTATAAAGTGGCGATTAATGAGGCAATTGAAGTGGCGAAAGTGTTTGGTGCAGATGAAAGCCATAAATACATTAACGGTGTATTGGATAAAGTCGCTCCTGCATTAGGTCGCAAATAATTATTCAAATGTAGGGTAGACAAATGTCTGCCCTTTGTTTTTTGGTGCGCAGATAAAATGAGTTCGGGTGAATTTGATCTTATAGGGCGATATTTCTCAATACAAAAAGGCAATCAACACTTTGTTGATTTCAGTATTGGGGATGATTGTGCGATCACTCATATCCCTGAAGACTATCAGCTAGCGATTACCACCGATACAATGGTCGAGGGAACGCATTTTTTATCTTCTATTTCTCCCCAAGATTTAGCCTATAAAGCTATCGCGACAAATCTAAGTGATTTAGCTGCTATGGGCGCGAAACCTGCTTGGATTTCTCTTGCACTGACATTACCTGAAGTTGATGAAAACTGGCTAAGCCAATTTAGTCAAAGTCTGTTTGATACATTAAATCAATATGATGTGACGTTAATTGGTGGCGATACAACGAAAGGCCCACTTTCTGTGACCATTACGGCACAAGGTTTCGTACCAAAAGGAAAGGCTTTATTCCGACATAACACGAAGGTTGGAGATTTAATTTATGTATCGGGCACGTTAGGTGATAGCGCGGCGGGTTTAAATTGGATCTTACAAGGTAAAAGTGCGGTCGATTTTGATACTGAATTTTTAGTAAAACGTCATCTTCACCCAACACCACGTGTTGAATTGGGTCAAGTCTTAGTGGATGTCGCGCATTCATGCATTGATATTTCAGATGGTCTTGTCGCTGATTTAGGACATATTTTAACGAGAAGCCAATGTTCAGCGGAGATTGAATTATTTACCTTGCCTTTATCTACATCACTCAAAAAAACATATCGCTTAGAAAAAGCAGAAGCGTTTGCAGTAAGCGGCGGGGAGGATTATGAGCTTTGCTTCACAGTTCCCGCAAATAAGAAAACTGAGATTGAAAAGTTATCTCAATCGTTGAATATACCTTGTACCTGTATCGGAAAAATCGTTCCGCAAAATAACAATCCGATTACTTTTTTAAAAGATGGGCGAGTAATCAATTATCAAGCGCCATCTGGTTTCGATCATTTTAAGGATAAATCATGAATAATTCACCACTTGATAGAGTTAGCTTAAAAAATCCAGTTCATTTACTTGCATTAGGTTTTGGTTCAGGACTCATTCGTCCTGCTCCGGGCACATGGGGAAGTTTAGCTGGAACGATTTTAGGTTCGGCATTATTAGCTTGTCTTGGACTAAAAATCTTCCTAATTTTGACCGCACTTTGCTTTGCGCTTGGCTGTTATCTATGCCAAAAAACCGCAGATGATATGGGCGTTCATGATCATGGTTCCATTGTTTGGGATGAATTTGTTGGCGTATTTATTGTGTTAGCGGCGATTCCAACTTTGTCTTTGCCTTGGATTGTCATTGCCTTTGTACTTTTCCGTTTCTTCGATATCTTAAAACCTTATCCCATCCGTTATTTTGACCAAAAACTGGAAAGCGGTTTTGGGATTATGGTGGATGATGTTTTAGCGGCAGTTTATGCTGTTATCGTGATCGTGATATTACGTATCGTAGGCTTTCCATGCTAAATTTGATGATTATTCATCTTGTTGGTTTACTTTCGCCAGGTCCTGATTTTTTCTATGTCAGCCGAATTTCAGCCATGAGTTCTCGCCGAGAAGCTATTGGTGGGGTGATTGGGATTACCATTGGCGTATTAATTTGGGCTACGGCTGCCGTTTTAGGACTTGCCATTATTTTTGCCACGATGCCAATTATTCAAGGCACTGTGATGATGCTTGGTGGAGCCTATTTAGTTTATCTCGGCATTAAAATGACAAAAGTAAAAACCAATGTGGTCTTTGATGAAAAGCAGAATGCAAATACATCAAATCAATCGACTTTAACGAGCATTATGAAAGGCTTATTGGTCAATTTATCTAATGCTAAAGTTGTGATTTACTTCAGCAGTGTGATGTCATTGGTTTTAGTGAATATTACCGAAACATCACAAATTTTGACCGCACTTGCCGTGATTACCGTAGAAACCTTTTTAT
The DNA here is from genome assembly GCA_963517645.1 of uncultured Haemophilus sp. GTDB lineage: Bacteria > Pseudomonadota > Gammaproteobacteria > Enterobacterales > Pasteurellaceae > Haemophilus_D. Next base: position 7,070 of record CAUQGU010000008.1, read on the forward strand.
ATTTCTACGTCATTTCGGTGCTTTTTTCGCGTTCTGTTGCAAAACAGTTTTATAGCCAATATAGTCGCTATATTGATAATGCAGCAGGGCTGATTTTTATTTTCTTCGGAATCTATTTAATTTATAGTGGCGTTCAACACGCTTTAATTTGATTAAAAAGGACAAAACATGACATTAAAAATTGCGATCGCCGGTGCTGGCGGAAGAATGGGGCGTCAATTAATTCAAGCCGTACATAATGCAGAAGGAGCAGAATTAGGTGCTGCTTTTGAGCGTAAAGGTTCCTCTTTAGTGGGCGCTGATGCGGGTGAGCTTGCAGGTATCGGTGCATTAGGTGTCAAAGTATCAGATGATTTAAATGCAGAAAAAGACAACTTTGATTTGCTGATTGATTTCACGCGTCCGGAAGGCACGCTTGAGCATATCGCATTTTGTGTCGCTAATAATAAAAAGATGGTAATTGGTACCACAGGTTTTGATGATGCAGGTAAAGCCGCAATTCAAGCCGCATCAGAAAAAATTGCCATTGTATTTGCATCCAACTTCAGTGTGGGTGTGAACTTGGTGTTTAAACTATTAGAAAAAGCCGCCAAAGTGATGGGCGATTATTGCGATATCGAAATCATTGAAGCACACCACCGCCACAAAGTGGATGCACCATCTGGTACTGCACTTTCTATGGGAGAACACATTGCGAAAACCCTAGGTCGTGATTTGAAAACGCATGGTGTATTTTGTCGCGAAGGCATTACAGGCGAACGTAAACGTGATGAAATTGGTTTCTCTACTATTCGTGCCTCTGATGTCGTGGGGGAACATAGTGTCTGGTTTGCCGATATCGGTGAGCGCGTTGAAATTGCTCATAAAGCATCAAGCCGTATGACCTTTGCCAATGGGGCAGTGCGTGCAGGTAAATGGTTGGAAAAACAATCTCACGGATTGTTTGATATGACAGATGTGTTGGATTTGAATAATTTATAATTCTATTTCTAAATCACTTTCCACTCGACAACAACACAGCAAAATCTCATCGGGTTGAATAAAGGCAAGGGGCGCTTCGGCGTAAGATACCTTGCCTTTTTTGATCTTCACGCGGCAAGAACCACAATAACCTGAACGACATTGATATTCATGGTGAATTTGATGTTGTTCTAAAAAGTTAAGCAGAGAAGTTTGGTTATCGAAATCTAAGGTGATTTTGCGCTGAATAAGATGAATTTTCATGAAACAAAATAAAACAAAATTTTGCTCATTATAGAAGAAAGAGAAGTAAAACTCACGGCTCTTTTGTTGTAATATAGCGAGCTAATATTCATCATAAGGGAAGAACATGCAAACCTTTCTAAAATTAACGTTAATTTCAACCGCGCTTTTATTAACGGCTTGTAGCACCATTTCAAAAGAGCCGGTTAAGCATATTGATATGTATGTAAAGCCTTATTACGATGCCAGAGATGGGCGACTTGAACAGATTAATGTAAACAAAGATATTGATGCGTTATTACTGAAAAATACACAAAAAGATTTTGAAAGTGCGGTCAATATTATTGAGAAAAAAGTGGATTTTGTTTCTCCGATGACAATGTTTGCACTTTCTGCTCGTGCTTATGATTTTGGCTTACGTGATGAAGCAGTAAAATGGTTTTATCGTGGGCAAAACCGTTTAATCACCGCGTTATATGTGTTGGATTTAGATAAATTGACGGTATCGAATAATACGGCATTTGGGCAATTAGTGGGACAGCATGTTAATCCGTATGCGTTCTGTGATTTGAATAAGCAACACAAGGCGGCGCAAGATGCGATTGACTGGGCTAAAAATCATCCGTATCAGGCAGTGTTTTTACCTCAATTACCAAGCAAATATCAAGATAGAAAACAGGCGTTAAAAGAAGCTGAAGCAAAACTTGATGCACGTTTAGTTGAGCAAGATCGCTATTTTGCTAATCCTGAAAATAAAGCGAAATGGGAAAAAGAACGCCAAGATAACTTAGTTAATGAACGATTTTGTTGGTGATTTTAAAAAAATTTAAAAATCTTAAGGTTGCTTAAGATTTCATTAAGATTTGTTGTGTTTAATAAGCATCAACAAGGCGGCAATGAGGATAATCCTTCGCTTTGAAACATGATTAATTTATGCTTAATTCTATTTAGGAGAATATGATGAAAAAATTTGCTTTAGCAACCCTTTTAGCTTTATCTACTTCAGCAGCATTTGCTGGTTTTAATGGCAACACTGCACAAGGTGGCTTCCAAGGTGGTGATCAAGGTCAACAACTTACTGTTAAACAAGCGTTATCTGCGAAAGATAATTCTATGATTACCTTAGTCGGTAACATCACTCAACAAATTGATGGTGATGAATATCTTTTTACCGATGGTACAGACCAAATCAAATTGGAAATTAAAAACCGCGTTTGGAATGGCTTAAATGTGGGACCTCAGGATAAAATCCGCGTTTACGGTAAACTAGACAATGAAATGTTTGAAAAACCAGAGCTTGAAGTAATTAGCGTTGAAAAAGCGCAATAATTCATATAATTTGAAGTGGTGGGCAAAAGCCCGCCATTTTTTCGTTTTGAGAAAGATAAAAATGCGGTCAATATTATGCGAGTTTTATTAGTAGAAGACGATCCTCTGATTGGCAATGGTCTGCAAATTGGTTTAACGAAATCAGGCTTTATTGTAGATTGGTTTACCGATGGTCAAAGTGGATTAAATGCCTTAATCGGCGCGCCTTATGATGCGGTGGTATTGGATTTAACCCTGCCTAAACTGGATGGTTTGGATGTATTAAAACAATGGCGTTCAAACAATCAAGATGTACCTGTATTGATTTTAACTGCACGTGATACATTGGATGAGCGCATTAAAGGCATTCAACAAGGTGCAGATGATTATCTTTGTAAACCCTTTGCCTTAGCTGAAGTGGTGGTGCGATTACAAGCACTAATTCGTCGTCGTTATGGGCAAGTTCAACCACAAATTGAGCATGGCAATGTAAAACTCGATCCTGCTCAACGTAAGGCTTGGTTGAATGAGGATGAAATTACATTAACTGGACGTGAATATAAATTACTCGAGCTTTTTATGCTGAATAAAGAACGAGTGCTTTCACGTGCGACCATTGAAGAAAAACTATCAAATTGGGATGAAGAATTAAGCAGTGGTGCATTGGATGTACATATTTATAATTTACGTCAAAAACTAGGTAAACAATTTATTCGTACTGTACATGGCGTAGGCTATGCTTTAGGACAAGTTAATGAAAAATAAACGACTGAGTTTTCGTCTCTTAATCGGTTTAAGTTTGACCGCACTTTGCGTGTGGTGCATTGCCACAGCTGTTGCATGGACGGTCGTCAAAAAAGAAGCTAAAGATGTATTTAATGCGCAACAAGTGCTTTTTGCTGAGCGTTTGGCGACGTCTGATTTGAAAAATGTCTTATTAGATAAAAATGCTAACTTTCCACGTGGTGGATTTAAACAACAGAAACGTCATTACGATAATGATGCTTTAGCCTTTGCTATATTTTCTAACAAAGGTGAAAGACTATTAACCGATGGCGATAATGGCGACAAATTTATTTTTCAAAATAAGACGGGTTTTAGCAAAGAACATATTTTAGATGATGACGATGAATGGCTGATTTATTGGCAACCTGTCGGTAAAGGCGAACTTGTCATTGCGGTGGGACAAGAATTGGAATACCGCGAAGAGTTGGTCAATAAAATGGTCTTCAGCCAAACAGGGATTTGGTTTGCAGGATTACCAATACTATTATTGGTTGCGTTTATTGTGATTTATCGTGCATTAAAACCAATTAATCGATTGAGTCGAAACGTACAAGCTCGTCGCCCTGGAGATGTATCGTTATTAGAAACCGATAATGTACCAACAGAGATTCTACCGTTAGTCCAAAACTTAAATCAATTTTTCACACGTACCAGTGAGCAGTTGGAACGGGAGCGCCGTTTTGTTTCTGATGCAGCACATGAATTACGTAGTCCATTGGCGGCATTGCGTATTCAAATAGAAGTCGCACAGTTAGCTGGCGATGATGCACAAACGCGTGAAATGGCCTTAGCGCATTTAACCCAAGGTATCGATCGGGCAACTCAATTAATCGAACAGCTTCTTACGCTTTCCCGCCTAGAGAATCTCAAAGAATTAGATAACCTTGCTGATATTCATTGGTCGGAAATTATCACTTCGCTTATTGGTGATTTATATTTTAGTGCACAGCAACGCCAAATCGAATTGCAGTTTGAGCATCAGGGAGATCCTGCCGTTAAGCAAGGGCAGCCGTTATTACTTGCGCAAATGTTGAGAAACTTGTTGGATAATGCGATTAAATATTGTCCTCAAGGCACTCAGGTTCGAGTGATTTTGCAGCCTCGTAAGATTATTATCGAAGATAATGGCGGTGGTGTTGCGCCAGAAGAATTAGCCAAATTAGGGCAGCGTTTTTATCGTCCTGCAGGACAAAATGAAAAGGGAAGTGGGCTTGGATTGTCTATTGTGGCAAGAATAGCGGAATTGCATCACTATCGTTTCCGATTAGAAAACATTGAATCTAACAGGCAAATTCAAGGTTTACGAGCTATCATTGAGTTATAAAAAAGGGCGTTTAATGCGCCCTTATTTTTAAAACATTCCACCAATTAGTTCTAATCGACCTTTTTCAACTTTAATTTCTTTGGCGAATTTCTTAATCAGCATTTGTTTCATGTCACTTTCATCCAAGGTGTAAACAGGCATCCGACTTAATAATGCTGCAACACCATCACTTAATAGCGGCATAACATCTTGGAGTTGATCCATCACACTATTAGGTTCGCCAGACCAGCGTAAAATTCGTAGATTTTTTAAATAAAGCGCCCCTTCTTGTGCGTTATACTCTGGAACGGCATCAAAGGTTAAATGCAATTTAGCCGGATAGGTTTTACCGGATAAACGAATAAGCGTATCAACTAAGCCACTCATTTCAACACGATTGCTTTCAGTTTGCCCGATTTGAGTAACCAAATCTTTCAGTGCGTAATCCACAGAAAATAATCCTGGAATACCGAGTTTGTCATTAATCGTGCCTTTTTCACTTAAATATTGGTTAATTTGTTGCTCGCTGATACTGAAGGGAGAGGCTTGTACAGATAGCGTACAGAAACCTAAGGTCAGTATGGTAAGCACTTTTTTCAAAAAATGCATATTTTTCTCCTTGATTGAAAAAGAATAAAAATTTTGTAGAATGTATCGCTTATCTTTTCAATACACAATAAAAATTTAAGTAGAGATTATGACTTCGTCACTTAAAGACCATGTGCAAAAGCTTCTTGAAGAACATCGTGGAGAACGCATTTTCCAATTTGAATATTTAGGGAAACATTATTGGTTAAAACAGCCTGAGCAATTAAAAGGGATATGGTTATTATTAAAACCACATCCAAAACAACATTTTAAAGAAGAGTGTGAAATACTACAGCATTTAAATAATATTGGTGCACCAGTACCTAAATTATGCGGTTTCGGTGATGATTATTTAGTATTGGAAGATGCAGGGCCAACATTAAACATCTGGCTGAATGATGAAACATTGTCTTGGGCAGAAAAATCACATATTTTGCATTCAGCGATAGAAATATTGATTAATCTTCATCAACAAGGCATTATTCACGGTCGTCCAGCTATACGAGATATCGCATGGAAAGATGGTAAAATTAGTTTTATAGACTTTGAATCTCATTCAAAAAGCCATAATGAACATTGGTTGATTACACGTGATATGCTAGCATTTTTATACAGTTTGTGTCGTGTGAAAGGCTTAGATGATGAAAAGCTTAATGAATTATTTGATTATTATAAATCTCACTGTCCAACGATTTATTGGGCTGATATGTTGTCATATATGAGAAGATTTCGCTGGCTTTATTATCTTTTACTTCCGTTTAAACCAATTGCTCGAACGGATTTATTGGCCGTTTATCGGTTATTTGAACATTTAACAAAGGAAAATCTATGAAAAAATTATTTTTAGTGGCTGTATTAAGTGCTTTGGTAAGCGCTTGTTCTGTGGGTGTTGGCGCTGGTGGCGGCAGTAATGGTGTGGGCGTTGGTGTAGGTCTTGGAACTGGCTTTGGATTCTAACTCTCACTTTAAGATAAAGCAAAGTGCGGTCAAAAATCTTAGGTTTTCAAGAAAATTAGCAGAAACCGCTTGATCTTTTGATTTAGAACACTATAATACACCCCATATTTCGGACGCGGGGTGGAGCAGCTTGGTAGCTCGTCGGGCTCATAACCCGAAGGCCGTCGGTTCAAATCCGGCCCCCGCAACCAATAACAAGTTCAGTAATAAGAACCCCAAGTTTGGGGTTTTTTTGTACGAGAAATTTAGAAACTGGGCTTAGGTTCATTGACGAACCTAACCCTTTTTTTATGTCTGAATTTTAAGATTAGGAGCAAAAATTGGCAACATTAGAACAAAGATTGCAAGAGATGCTTCAAGGTGCAGTAGAAGACTTAGGCTGCGAACTTTGGGGGATTGAATGCCAACGTGCAGGTCGCTTTATGACCGTGCGTTTATTCATTGATAAAGACGATGGCGTAGGCGTTGATGATTGTGCTGATGTAAGTCGTCAAGTGAGCGCGATTTTAGACGTGGAAGATCCAATTGCGGATAAATATAACCTAGAAGTGTCATCACCAGGTCTTGATCGTCCGTTATTTACGCTTGAACAATTCCAACGTTATGTGGGTGAGGATATCGCTGTGCATTTACGTATTCCTGTTTTAGATCGCCGTAAATGGCAAGGTAAATTGGAAAAAATTGAAAATGACATGTTGACACTTATTGTTGATGGTCAGGAACAAGTTCTTATTTTTGGCAACATTCAAAAAGCCAATGTAATCGCAAAATTTTAAAGGAGAAAAAGGAAAATGAGTAAAGAGATTTTGTTAGCTGCTGAAGCAGTATCTAACGAGAAGTTATTACCACGCGAAAAGATTTTTGAAGCGTTAGAGAGTGCGATTGCACTTTCAACAAAGAAAAAATATGACTATGAAACCGATATTCGCGTATCTATCAACCCTAAAACGGGTGAGTTTGATACATTCCGTCGTTGGTTGGTGGTTGATGAAGTTAAAGTGCCAACAAAAGAAATGACATTAGAAGCGGCACAATTTGAAGATCCTAATATTCAACTTGGTGATTATGTTGAAGACCAAATTGAGTCTATCGCATTTGACCGTATTGCAATGCAAACTGCTCGCCAAGTAATCAGCACTAAAATCCGTGAAGCAGAACGTGCAAAAGTGGTTGAGCAATTCCGTTCTGAAGAAGGTAAGATTGTTACGGGTACGGTGAAAAAAGTAAATCGTGAAAGCATCATTTTAGATTTAGGCAATAAAGCAGAAGCCGTGATTATGCGTGAAGATATGCTTCCTCGTGAAAACTTCCGTCCAGGTGATCGTGTTCGTGGTGTGCTTTATAAAGTGAATCCAGAAAGCAAAACTGCACAACTATTTGTGACTCGTGCAAAACCTGAAATGTTAATCGAGTTATTCCGTATTGAAGTACCAGAAATCGGCGAAGAAATGCTTGAAATTCGAGGTGCAGCACGTGATCCGGGTTCTCGTGCAAAAATTGCGGTGAAATCAAATGATAAACGTATCGACCCAGTTGGTGCATGTGTGGGTATGCGTGGTGCACGCGTTCAAGCGATTACCAATGAGTTAGGTGGTGAACGTGTGGATATCGTACTTTGGGATGACAATCCGGCACAATATGTGATCAATGCAATGGCACCAGCTGATGTGACGTCAATCATTGTGGATGAAGATAACCACTCAATGGATATCGCAGTTAATGCTGATAACCTAGCACAAGCAATTGGTCGTAACGGTCAAAATGTACGTTTAGCAACACAATTAACCGGTTGGACATTAAACGTAATGACCACTGAACAATTAAATGAAAAACATCAAGCGGAAGATATTAAAGTATTGAATTTATTTATGGATAAATTAGGTCTTGATGAAGAGTTTGCTCAAATCTTAGTGGATGAAGGTTTTACTTCTTTAGAAGAAGTGGCTTATGTTCCAGTGAGCGAACTGACAGCAATTGATGGGTTAGAAGATGAAGATCTTATCGAAGAGTTACAAGGTCGTGCAAAAGATGCGATTACTGCAGCCGCAGCAGCAGAAGAAGAAGCCTTGAAAAAAGCGAATATCGAAGATCGTTTATTAAACCTTGAAGGCATGAACCGTCATATTGCTTTTAAATTAGCTGAAAAACAAATTACTACACTTGAAGAACTTGCAGAGCAAGGTGTAGATGATTTAGCTGATATTGAAGAATTAACCGCAGAGCAGGCCGCTGATTTCATTATGGCTGCTCGTAATATTTGCTGGTTTAGCGAAGAGTAAGGAGTTTAATAATGACTGAAGATGTAAAAAATGCGGATGCGAATGCACCGAAAAAACTAAGTATTCAACGCAGAACAAAAACAACCGTAAGCAGCACAACTGCTGGCGGCAAAGCAAAAGCGGTACAAGTTGAAGTTCGTAAAAAACGCACAGTGCCAACAGATGCTGCTCGAAAAGCTGCTGAAGCAGAAAAATTAAAAGCACAGCAAGAAGCAGAGAAGAAAGCAGCAGAAGAAAAAGCACGTTTAGCTGCTGAGAAAGCGAAAGCCGAAAAAGCTAAGCTTGAAGCAGAAAAGGCAGCGAAACCAGCGCAAAGTGCGGTTGAAAATAAACCTAAATCTGTTGATCCAGAAAAAGAAAAACGTAAAGCAGAAGAAGCAGAACTTCGTCGTAAAGCGGAAGAACTTGCTCGCCAAAAAGCAGAAGAGCAAGCGCGTAAAGCAGCTGAAGAAGCTAAACGTTATGCTGAGTCTGACTCTTCAAGTAATGATAGTTCATCAGAAGATTACACGGATTATAATTTAAGCTCTCGTTATGCTTTAGAAGCAGAAGACGAAGAAGAACGTCGTAACGAAAATCGTGGTCGTGGCAAAAATAAAGTCGCTAAAGCGAAAAAAGAACGTGATGACGTGAAGAGCGGCAATAAAAATGAGCGCGAATCGAATCGTAAAAATCAAAAAGACGGTAAATTCGGTAAAGGTAAAAATGGTAAAAAAGGTGCCGCATTACAACAAGCCTTCACAAAACCTGTTCAGGTTGTAAAACAGGATGTTGTTATTGGCGAAACCATTACTGTTGCAGAATTAGCAAATAAAATGGCAACCAAAGCAACTGAAATCATCAAAGCAATGATGAAAATGGGCGAAATGGTAACCATTAACCAAGTGCTTGACCAAGAAACAGCGCAATTAGTGGCTGAAGAATTAGGTCACAAAGTGATTCTTCGCAATGAAAATGAACTTGAAGAAGAAGTATTAGGCGATCGCGATGTTAATGCTGAAAAAGTAACTCGTGCACCAGTTGTAACGATCATGGGGCACGTTGACCATGGTAAAACCTCATTGCTTGACTATATTCGTAAAGCGAAAGTTGCAGCAGGTGAGGCGGGTGGTATTACTCAGCACATCGGTGCGTACCACGTAGAAATGGATGACGGCAAAATGATCACCTTCTTAGATACGCCAGGACACGCCGCATTTACCTCAATGCGTGCACGTGGTGCGAAAGCAACAGATATCGTCGTTCTTGTTGTTGCGGCAGATGATGGTGTGATGCCTCAAACCATTGAAGCGATTCAACACGCGAAAGCAGCAGGTGCGCCTTTAGTGGTTGCAGTGAACAAAATTGATAAACCAGAAGCAAATCCAGACCGAGTAGAACAAGAATTACTTCAACACGAAGTGATTTCTGAGAAATTCGGTGGTGATGTGCAATTCGTTCCTGTTTCTGCGAAGAAAGGTACCGGTGTTGATGACTTATTAGATGCCATCTTGCTTCAATCAGAAGTACTTGAATTAACGGCTGTAAAAGACGGTATGGCAAGCGGTGTAGTGATTGAATCTTACCTTGATAAAGGTCGTGGTCCGGTTGCGACAATTCTTGTTCAATCTGGTACTTTACGTAAAGGTGATATCGTACTTTGCGGTTTTGAATACGGTCGTGTTCGTGCAATGCGCGATGAAAACGGTAAAGAAATCGATGAAGCCGGCCCATCTATTCCTGTTGAGGTGTTAGGTCTTTCGGGCGTGCCAGCAGCGGGTGATGAAGCAACTGTAGTACGTGATGAGAAAAAAGCACGTGAAGTAGCATTACACCGTCAAGGTAAGTTCCGTGAAGTGAAACTTGCTCGTCAGCAAAAAGCGAAACTTGAAAATATGTTTAGTAATATGGCTGAAGGTGATGTTGCTGAACTGAATATCATCGTGAAAGCAGACGTACAGGGTTCTGTGGAAGCGATTATTCAATCGTTACAAGATCTTTCTACTGATGAAGTGAAAGTGAAAGTTGTGGGTTCTGGTGTCGGTGGTATTTCTGAAACTGATGCAACCCTAGCGGCAGCCTCTAATGCGATTATTGTTGGCTTTAACGTACGTGCGGACGCTTCTGCTCGCCGTATTATCGAAGCAGAAAATATTGACCTTCGTTATTACTCTATCATTTATGAACTATTAAATGATGTGAAAGCAGCGATGAGCGGTATGCTACAACCTGAATTCAAACAAGAAATCATCGGCTTGGCTGAAGTGCGTGATGTGTTTAAACATCCGAAATTCGGTGCTATCGCGGGTTGTATGGTGACCGAAGGTGTAGTAAAACGTAACAATCCAATCCGCGTATTACGTGATAACGTGGTAATCTTTGAAGGTGAATTGGAATCTCTCCGTCGCTTTAAAGATGACGTTTCTGAAGTCCGTAATGGTATGGAATGTGGTATCGGCGTTAAAAACTACAATGACGTGAAAGTCGGCGACCAAATCGAGGTGTTTGAAGTCGTTGAAGTTAAACGTTCAATCTAATCGATAAAAAGAGCGGTCAAAATTCAACGTATTTTTGACCGCTTTTTAATAAGAGAAATATTATGGCAAGAGAATTTAAACGCAGCGATCGCGTTGCACAGGAATTACAAAAAGAAATCGCCATCATTTTGCAACGTGAAGTGAAAGATCCCCGTATTGGCATGGTAACCGTGTCTGATGTGGAGGTATCAAGCGATTTAGCTTATGCAAAAGTGTTTGTCACATTTTTGTTTGATCATGATGAAGTGGCGATTGCACAAGGCATGAAAGGGTTAGAAAAAGCAGCACCTTATATCCGTTCATTAGTGGGTAAAGCGATGCGCTTACGCATTGTGCCGGAAATTCGTTTCTTCTACGATCAATCCTTAGTTGAAGGGATGCGTATGTCTAATTTAGTAACAAACGTAGTACGTGAAGACGAGAAAAAACACGTTGAGGAAAATGACTAATGTCGAGACCTCGTAAGCGTGGACGTGACATTGATGGTGTATTTTTATTAGATAAGCCACAAGGCATGTCATCGAATGACATTATGCAAAAAGTTAAACGCGTATTCCACGCGAATAAAGCTGGACATACCGGTGCGCTTGATCCATTAGCAACCGGTATGCTGCCTATTTGTTTAGGTGAAGCCACAAAGTTTTCACAGTTTTTGTTAGATGCGGATAAACGCTATGTGGTTACAGCAAAACTAGGTGAGCGTACGGATACCTCGGATGCTGAAGGACAAGTGGTAGAAACTCGTTCTGTCAATGTGGAAACATCACAAATTTTGGCCGCACTTGAACAATTTTGTGGTGATATTTTGCAAGTGCCGACCATGTTCTCTGCGTTAAAGCACAATGGGAAACCGTTGTATGAGTATGCTCGCGCAGGCATTACAGTAGAACGTGAAGCCCGTCCTATCACAATTTTTGAGTTAAACTTTATTGAGTATCAAGCACCTTTTCTAACTTTAGAAGTGCATTGTTCGAAAGGAACCTATATCCGTACATTAGTGGATGATTTAGGTGAAGTGTTAGGTTGTAGCGCTCATGTGACAGTGTTACGTCGAACTGCTGTTGCGGATTATCCAACAGAAAAGATGATGACATGGGATGCTTTGCAGGCGCTTGCAGAGCAAGGTGATCTTGCACAACTTGATCAACATCTTTTACCGACAGATACAGCGGTCAGTAAATTACCCGCATTACAGCTAAATGCCGAGCAAAGTAAAGGTATCGGCTTTGGACAACGAGTCAAATTTGCTAATGAAGCAAAATTATATGGCCAAGTGCGGTTGTTTTCTGACAAAAATATCTTTTTAGGCGTAGCACTTGTAGATGATAACAATGTGATTCGTCCGCAACGTTTGATTACGCAATCTCTCTAACTATTTGCCTTTCTTTTTTAATTCCAGTAATCTCACCTGTAACCTTTTAATTGCAATCTATGTAAATAAGATATTACAGGTGAATTATGGATGTCCTTAACCATTTACGTCAGGAAATTGATGCGCTCGATCGTGAACTGATTCAACTTTTTGCTAAACGCCTCGAACTGGTAAGCCAGGTAGGAGAGGTTAAGCATGAAAAAGGTTTACCAATTTATGCGCCAGAACGTGAATTAGCAATGCTACAAGCGCGCCGAGAAGAGGCGATGAAAGCGGGAATCTCTCCACAACTTATCGAAGATGTGCTGCGTCGTTTCATGCGTGAATCGTATTCCAATGAAAATCAGTTTGGTTTTAAAACCCTGAATCCAGCCATTAACAAAATTGTTATTGTCGGCGGTTACGGAAAAATGGGGCAGTTATTTGCCCGCTATTTGCGTGCTTCTGGTTATCCTATTTCTATTTTAGACCGAGATGATTGGGATGTGGCAGAACGCATTTTAACGAATGCGGATGTTGTCATTGTTTCCGTGCCAATTGATCATACGTTAGAAACCATAGAACGTTTAAAACCTTATTTAACGGAAAACATGATACTCGCGGATCTCACCTCCGTGAAACGTGCACCCTTGGCTAAAATGTTAGACGTGCATAAAGGGGCAGTGGTTGGGCTGCATCCAATGTTTGGCCCTGATATTGCGAGCATGGCAAAACAAGTGGTTGTGCGTTGTGATGGACGCTTTAGTGAACGTTATGAATGGTTGTTAGAGCAAATTCAAATCTGGGGTGCAAAAATTTACCAAATTGATGCAGCTGAGCATGATCACAATATGACGTACATTCAAGCATTACGTCACTTTTCCACCTTTGCGAATGGTCTGCATCTTTCTAAACAACCTGTCAATTTAAGCAATTTATTGGTGCTATCTTCCCCGATTTATCGTTTGGAATTAGCCATGATTGGTCGTCTATTTGCCCAAGATGCGGCACTTTATGCGGATATTATTATGGATAAGCCAGAAAATTTAGACGTGATTGAAAGCTTGAAGCAAACGTATGAAGAAGCGTTACAATTTTTTGAAAAAGGCGATCGCCAAGGGTTTATTGATGCTTTCCATCAGGTGAGAGAATGGTTTGGGGAGTATTCAGATCAATTCTTGCAGGAAAGTCGTCAGTTATTGCAACAAGCTTATGATTTACTACATGTATAAAATAAAAGTGCGGTTGATTTTCACCGCACTTTTGTTTTGTGATTTATTGTCTTGCCAAGCGTAAATTTTGCGGAATTTCCTCAAAGTTAGAACGGAATGGATTAATATCCAATCCACCACGGCGCGTATAGCGTGCATAGACGGTGAGTTTTTCTGGTTTGGCATAATGTATCAAATCACAGAAAATACGCTCAACACACTGCTCATGAAACTCATTATGTTGACGGAAAGACACAATGTAGCGAAGAAGTTTTTCGCGATCGATTTGTTTACCCACATAATGAATTTGCACGGTTCCCCAATCTGGCTGACTCGTGATAAGACAGTTAGATTTCAATAAATGGCTCACTAAGGTTTCTTCTACCACGTTATCGGACGTGCAATTTTGCAAAATGTCTGCATCAAATTCGTAGCTGTGGATTTCGATATCCTGATCATCAATGCAATTGCCAGTCAAAGTATCAATACTTTGTCCTTGATAGTGGGATAATGGATGTAAACGAACTTTAACCTCGCCTTGAGCGCAAGCACTTAGGTCTTCACGCATAGTACGTTCTACGCTAGCAAAATCAGCAAATTTACTTTGGTTAAAGCTGTTTAAATAGAGTTTAAAGCTTTTTGATTCAATTAAATTTTCACTGCGATAATCAATTTCCACATCAGCAACGGCTACTTGTGGCAAACCTTTTGGACTTAACCAAGAAATTTCATAGGCCGTCCAAATATCCACTCCTTGGGTAAATGGTTGCTGCTCAGTTATGCCTAAGCCATCCCGATTGAGTTTACGAGGCACGGGTTGTAACAAAGTGCGGTCATAATTCGCAGCATATTCTGTTGCTTGACCGAGTTTTAAAGATTGAAGGCTTTTATCTTGATAGTTCATTTGTTTTCCTGAATGACGAAAGCGTTATAAAAAATTCCACGACACATTCGAGACTAATCGACATTGGTCGCATTTAAAGTAAATCACATCAAATAGTGGTGCGTCTAATGCCCAATCGCCACCACAATGCGGGCAACAGCGCTGTTGTTCCGATTCTAAAGAATGGCCACCAATACGGTATAAATAATAATAGGTCGGTATGCCGCTTTCCTTTTCGATTTCAGCAGCAAGGTAGCGTCCATGTTTGCTGAGCGTGCTATTAACCTCGGAGATTTCGCTTAATGATTCTTTTTCTAAAGCTGAACCATTCATTTGCAACTGATCGCAAGCCTGCCAATTTTCCTGCCATTTAATCAAATCTTGGCTTAAGTGCGGTTGATTTTTTAATTGTTTATAGAGCGGAATTGGAGAAAAATCTTCTCCGCTATGCAATGGCGAGCAAGATTGTAAATGTGTGGTGTAGAGTATTTGCCATGCTAGTTGGCTACATTCTGCGGTGCCGTCAGAATTTAAATCATCGGCAATAATTTGAAAACCTTGAAAATGTAGACCGCACTTTTCAGCATTTTCCATCGCCAGATTCACAGTTCGGTTATTATTATCGGGTAAGAGGCTATCTTGCTCAGGGCAAATAACGCGCATCGAAAAACCTTGTTCGCTGTCTTCCTCCGTTAAATAAAGCGGAATTTCACGGCCGATAATTTGTCCGTTATAACGCCATTGATCGATAACTACATTGAGCAAACGGCTTTGTTGGCCAATATCGTTTTCTAAGGCGGTTAATTTAAAAAAGGGTTCGATCAGATACATAATTACAGATTGTGCAAGATTTCTTCAATTTGTTTTAAACCGTTTAAGCGGGTTTCACTTAAGCGAGAGGCAATACCGAGCTCATCAAAAAATTGACGAATATTAAATTGTTGTAATTGGTCTCGCGTTTGGCCGTTGATGTTTTGTAACAACAACCATAACAGGCCATTCATAATACGTGCCTCGCTGTAAGCTTGAAATTGAAACGTATCGTCATGTTGTGGAATGGCCATAAACCAAAGTCCCGCTTCACAGCCTTGAATTGATTTCATTTGAGCCAATTCATCTGGAGAAGGTTGAGAAAGATGTTTACCGGCTTGAATAATAAAACGGTAACGATCTTCCCAATTTTTTGCCTGTTTAATGTTTTCTAGCATGCTAATAACTCTAAGGATTTATATAATGCCGCAAAAAAAGTATCCACATCTTGCGGGCTATTGTAAGGCGCAAAAGAAAGTCTTAATGTGGTACGCTCGCCAAGACGGGCTAAGTAAGGTTGGGCGCAATGTTCGCCAACACGCAACGCAATTTTTTGTTCACTTAATAGGGTAGCAAGATCCGAAGCCGCAATCCCATCAAAAACAAAACATACTACTGAACTAGGTTGCGGTGAATTGAATAAACGACAATTCGGATAGTTTTTTAACCGCGCTTTACTTTGTTCAGCAAGTTCAACAGCATGCGCTTCAGCTGCCTGAAAATCCCATTTTTTGAGCCAATCTAGCACTGCACCAAAACCAATCACGCCAGCAATATTCGGTGTACCCGCCTCTAATCGATAAGGCAAATCAGCAAAGGTAATACATTCATGGGAGACTCGCTCAATCATTTTTCCACCGTAAAAAAGTGGTTGCAGCAGGGAAAGTGAGCTTAATTTTCCGCTTAATACACCAATCCCGTTGGGGCCATAAATTTTGTGCGCAGAAAAAGCAATAAAATCCGCATCTAATGCCTGTAAATCAATTTGTATATGGCTAATAGCCTGAGCAGCATCCACTAAAATGAGCGCATTGCTATGTTGGCGGATTAGTCGAATTAAATGTTGGATATGTTGTTCCGTTCCCGTTACGTTGGAAACAAAATTGAGTGCCACTAATTTGGTTTTCTCATTTAAGGCTTTAATTAAGGCATTTTCATCAATTAGCCAATTATCCAAAATGGGCAGCACTTTAATTTTCGCGCCGCATTTTTTCGCTGTTTCGTGCCAAGTAACAAAATTAGCATGATGGTCCGCTTGGCTAATTAAAATCTCGTCATCTGCATGCAATGAGGGGAGTAAACCGTTAGCAACCAAATTAATGCTATGAGTTGTTCCAGACGTCCAAATTACCGCTTTTTCATCTTCCGCATTAATTAAGGTTTTAACTAGGTGACGAGCATTTTCATATTGTGCTGTTTGCGCCGCTTCATACTGACTACGATGCACAGAACCTGCCGATTGATAAAAAGTAGTCGTTGCATCAATGAGTGCTTGAGGTTTTAATGCCGTCGCTGCATTATCCAAATAGACCACGGCATTTGGCGATGTAAAATAAGGGAATTCATTTTTAAATGATTGATAATCAAAAGCCATGGTTATCTCCGTGTTTGAGTGTTTTTTTCTGTTTACGCCATTCATAAGGGGCAACAGGGTTGGGATCTCGCCATAAGCCGATTTTTTGTTGTTGGGCAAAATCTTGTGCCTGGAAGTAGATTGGATTTTTAGCATATTGCGGATAAACCCAAGCCATGCCGTTTTTCACCATTTCTAAGTTGATGTTTTGTTCTTGTAGATAAACCGTTGCCAAAATACGTTGGTAGCGATCATAACCGGAAACTGACAACGTCACATTTTGTTTAAAAACAAGCTGTGAAAGATATTGTTTGGCTTTCTTTCCAAATGGTTGGCCTTTTTCCGGTGCATCAATTTCTTGTAATCGCACTTTGAATTGTTTTTTAGTGGGTAAGAGGCAAGTCAGGGTGTCGCCATCACTTACGCCTACTACCCAGCATTCTACTTGGCGTTCTGCTGAGATTGAAAATTGCGTCCAAAGTGCGGTTAAAATTACGGTTAAAAATAAGAAGAATTTTTTAATCATTTGGAATTTCTTTGATCTGCATCGCAAAATTTAGCTAAAATGAATGGGTAATTTTAACAAAAAAGCGTAAAATAAATTTTAATTATTATTAAAAAAATTGATAGAGGAAATATGTTACTCCAAAAAGGCGTTCAACTCGCTCGTTCGCTCATCATTTTATACATTATGTTACTACTCGGCAATTTGATTTCTCACTATATCCCAGTGGGGATTCCAGGCAGCATTTGGGGATTGTTATTACTTTTTTTAGGTTTAACGACTCATGTAATTCACTTGGAGTGGATTTATTTCGGTTCGAGCTTACTGATCCGATACATGGCGGTCCTTTTTGTGCCTGTGAGCGTGGGGATTATCAAATATTATGATTTACTCGTGGCCCAGTGGAAAGTTTTACTTATTCCAAATATTCTCAGTACCGTTCTGACACTTTTAGTTATTGCATTTATAGGAAACTATTTATTTTATAAACAATCCTTTACCCATAAGCGTAAAAAAGTATTAGAAAGACGCAATCTTCAAGCTGACTAAGGTTTTATTATGCAGTATGCAATTTATCTTTATACCATTTTAACGATTTTTGGATTTTGGCTCGCATTACAAATCAGTAAACGTTGGAAATCCATGATTTTCAATACGTTCGTGCTCACAGTATCAATTCTTGTGCTGATTTTAGTAGTTGGCGATATTTCTTATGATGATTACATGGCGGGTAATGCGCCGATTAATAATTTATTAGGCGTGAGTATTGTTGCGCTGGCGTTACCGTTGTATGAACAACTTCGTCAAATTGCGAAACAGTGGAAAATTATTCTTTCTGTGGTGACATTGGCTTCTCTGTTTTCCATGTTTACCGGTGCCATTTTTGCTATTATTTTAGGGGCAAGCCCTGAAATGGTCGCGACCGTATTGCCAAAATCAATTACCACGCCAATTGCGATGGAAGTGTCTTCTCATTTAGGCGGTATTCCAGCCGTTACAGCCGTAGGCGTGATTGTTGCAGGTTTGCAAGGTTCGGTTTTTGGTTATCTCATCTTGAAAAAACTCGGTATCAAACAACAAGAAGCCGTAGGTTTATCTGTTGGTGCCGTTTCTCACGCATTAGGCACGGTAAGCTGTATGGAAGCCGATCCAAAAGCCGGTAGTTATAGTTCGATTTCTTTGGTACTTTGCGGTATTATGAGTTCCATTTTAGCACCCTTAGTATTCCATGTTATTCGTCTATTTTTATGAGAACCCAATTAGCTGATTTTTGGACTGAACGTTTCCTTCCTGATCCGCCTCGCGAAAAAGATCACCGACCACCATTTCGTCGTGATCGAGGGCGGATTTTACATTCCGCCGCTTTCCGTTGTTTACAAGCAAAAACACAGATTCATGCTGTGGGCGAAAATGATTTTTATCGCACGCGCCTAACTCATTCTCTAGAAGTGGCACAAATCGGTAGCAGCCTGGTTTCCCAATTAAAATTTGCGGAAAGTTATGTTGCTATTTCAGACCAGCTTCATACTGAAAAAAGTGAATTGCAGAAACAGCTCAACCCTTTATTACCAAGTAATGATTTAATTGAAAGTTTGTGCTTTGCGCATGATATTGGTCATCCGCCGTTTGGTCATGGTGGGGAAGTAGCGCTCAATTATATGATGCGGAATCATGGCGGCTTTGAAGGCAATGCGCAGACATTTCGTATTATTACTAAACTTGAGCCTTATACTGAAACAGCAGGGATGAATTTAACGCGTCGTGCCATTTTAGGCGTGGTGAAATATCCGAATATTTTAGACTTATCTTCCCCTCAATATGCCCAGTTGCCGCATACTGAAAATGCTGATCCGCGTTATGTCAAAATTAGCGACTGGAAGCCTGGAAAAGGGTTATTCCGTGATGACGTCACAATGTTTACTTGGTTGTTACAAAACCTTTCTGAAAATGACCGCACTTTGTTTGGCTCATTTCAAAAAGTGCGGTCAAATCCTGCCGAGTTTTTAAAAACACAATTTAAATCTTTAGATTGCAGTATTATGGAGTTGGCGGACGATATTGCGTATGGCGTGCATGATTTAGAAGATGCAATTGTGACCGGTGTAGTAAATCAGCATCAGTGGCAAGAAGCATTGACTGAACTTAAAACGATTCCTTCAGATTGGTTGGCAAAAAATATAGAACAAGTCAGCCAACGATTATTCTCCAACCATCATTTCGAGCGTAAAAATGCCATTGGGGCATTAGTGAATTTCTTTATTACCCATGTGCGTTGGAAAGTCACCGGCAATTTTGACGAACCTTTGTTACGTTATAACGCAGAACTACCGCAAGATGTGATTGCGGCATTAAATGTGTTCAAAAAGTTTGTATGGAAATACGTGATTCGCCATGTGGAAACGCAACGTATTGAATATAAAGGCCAACGTATTCTCACGGAAATGTTCCAGATTTTTGAGTCTGACCCAGAACGTTTATTGCCAACGAATACGGCTAATCGTTGGAGAAATGCACCGGAGCAGGGCAAAAAACGTATTATTTGTGATTATATCGCGGGCATGTCAGATGCCTATGCCTTAAAGGTTTATCATCAACTCTAAAATGCGGTTATTTTTATTGATATTTTGAATTTATAGGACAATTTTGTGGCATTAATTAGTTTAACTAACGCTTATCTTTCTTTTAGTGATCATCCTTTACTTGATCACGCCGAATTGCATATTGAACCGAATGAGCGCGTATGTTTGGTAGGGCGTAACGGTGCAGGTAAATCGACTTTATTAAAAATTATTGCACAGCAAGTCACCATGGATGACGGAAAAGTGCAGTATGAAAAAGATTTAGTAGTTTCTCGTTTAGAACAAGACCCGCCTCGCCATGCTGAAGGGAATGTATTTGATTATGTGGCGGAAGGGATTGAGCATTTAGCGGATTTGTTAAAGGAATATCATCATATTTCACAAGAGTTGACACAAAATTATAGTGAGCAAATTCTTAATCAATTGGCACAAGTGCAAGCAAAATTAGAGCATGCCAATGGCTGGCAATTTGAAAATAAAATCAATGAAGTATTGCAAAAATTAGAGTTAAACCCTGATACCAAACTAGCCGATTTATCGGGTGGTTGGTTGCGTAAAGCCGCTCTTGCTCGAGCGTTGGTGTGTAACCCCGATGTCTTGTTATTAGATGAACCGACCAACCATTTGGATGTAGATGCAATCGAATGGTTAGAAAACTTCTTATTAGAATTTACCGGAAGTATTGTGTTTATTTCCCACGACCGTTCTTTTATCCGCAAAATGGCGACCCGTATTGTCGATTTAGATCGCGGGAAATTAGTGTCTTATCCGGGTAACTATGATTTATACCTCACCGCTAAAGAAGAAAGCTTACGTGTCGAAGCATTGCAAAATGACCTTTTTGATAAGCGTTTAGCGCAAGAAGAAGTTTGGATTCGTCAAGGGATTAAAGCGCGTCGTACGCGTAATGAAGGCCGTGTGCGCGCTTTAAAAGCCATGCGTGAAGAACGTCGCCAACGTCGTGAGGTGATGGGTACTGCTAAGTTACAATTAGATAACTCAAGTCGTTCCGGCAAAATCGTGTTTGAAATGGAAAATGTGTCTTATGAGATTGAAGGCAAACAGCTGCTCAAAGATTTCAGTACGACCATTTTACGTGGCGATAAAATTGCTTTAGTGGGAGCAAATGGTTGCGGAAAGACCACGTTTATTAAACTTTTATTAGGTGAAATCAAGCCAACTAATGGCAGCATTCATTGTGGTACAAAATTAGATATCGCTTATTTTGACCAATATCGTGCTGATCTTGATCCAGAAAAAACGGTGATGGATAACGTTGCCGATGGCAAGCAGGATATTGAAGTCAATGGCATAAAACGTCATGTCTTGGGCTATTTGCAGGATTTCTTATTTCCACCCAAACGAGCGATGACACCTGTAAAAGCGCTTTCAGGTGGTGAACGTAACCGTTTATTATTGGCTAAATTATTACTGAAACCTAATAATCTATTGATTCTCGATGAACCAACCAATGACTTGGATGTAGAAACCTTAGAATTATTGGAAGAAATCCTCACGGATTATCAAGGCACCTTATTGATTGTCAGCCATGATCGTCAGTTTATTGATAACGTCGCGACGGAGTGTTATTTCTTTGAAGGCGACGGTGTATTGAATAAATACGTAGGCGGTTTCTTTGATGCGAAAGGACAACAAGCCAATTACTTTGCGATGAAAGCAGAGCAAGAGACCCCAAAATCCAAAAAAGAAGCACCCAAAGTACAGGAAAGTGCGGTCAAAAATGACGTTGTTTCTCAAAAGCCAAAATCCGTTAAACTTTCTTACAAAGAACAACATGAGTTAGAACAGCTACCACAACTGTTGGAAGAATTGGAAGAGAAAATTACCGCACTTCAAGCTGAAATTGGTGATCCCAACTTTTTCCAACAAGCTCATGATGTAACGGATGCGAAGCTTAAGGAATTAGCGGATACCGAAGCCGAACTTGAAACGGCTTTTCTTCGTTGGGAAGAACTTGAAGAGAAAAAGACCCAAGCTGAAGCAAAATAGGGTAGATATAAAACAGAAACCGAGCTAAATAGCTCGGTTTTTTTATTAAATATTACTGATAAAAATCACCAAAATAATCACTGGAACCACAAATTTGACATAGTTAAACCAAATTGTGGTGAAGAGCGAATTTGGTGTCGGTGATAGCTCTTTTTTTGCATCATCTTTTAACACGAAACCAACGAAAATGGCACAACCAAGTGCGGTTAGCATAAAGAGAATATTTCCACTGACGAAATCGAAGGCGTCGAAAATGCTTTTACCTAAAATGGTGAAATCTTTCCAAAGGTTATCACCTAGAATGGATGGTACGTTACCTAATAAGAAAATCCCCATTAAGGTAACAAAAATCGCTTTGCCTCGGCGCATTCTGAGTTTTTCTTGTAATGCAGTGATGATGACTTCATAAATCGTGATTGATGTGGTTAATGCCGCAATAAGCAATAAGCCGAAGAACACGATAGCAAAGAATTTACCCGCCCATAAATGTGAGAATACAATTGGTAAACTTTGGAAAACCAAGGTTGGCCCGGCGTTAGGTTCAATGCCGAATGTGAATAATGATGGGAAGATCATAAACCCACATAACACAGCAATAATGGTGTTAGTGAAGCCTGTAATAACGGCTGTGTGAATAAGGTTCTCTTCTTTGTTTAAATAACTGGATAGGGTAATCAACACACCAAAACCAAGGCTTAATGCGAAGAACACTTGCCCTAATACGAAGATGAATAATTTAGGTGTGATTTTGCTGAAATCAGGTTTTAAGTAGAAAGTCACCCCTTCCATTGCGCCAGGTAAGGTGAGGTTACGAATTACCATACCAATTAGGAAGATAAAGAGTAATGGCATTAAGTATTTAACGGAACGTTCAATCCCGCCGATGATACCTTTCGCTAAAATAATGTAATTCACCGCCACGAACAGGAAGGTGTAAAGCATGATTTCCCATGGACTGTTGCTGATGTGTAAATCGTAGAAATCTTTGGCCACTTCTTTTGTAATTGGGGCGCTAATATCAAGGGTGTTATTTATCAGACTAATGATATAAGACATCACCCAACCACCAAGCACCATATAATAGGCCATGATACCAAATGCGCCAAGAAGCCCCATATAACCGATAATTTTCCAATATTTGGAGATGTTTTTACCTTTATCTTGGATTTTATCGCCAAAGGCATCAATGGAATTCACACGTAAACGGCGACCGATGACGTTTTCCACTAAAATCATTGGGATACCAATCACAATCATCGCAATACAAAAGAGAAGTACGTAGGCACCACCGCCATTTTCACCCACTAAATAAGGAAAGCGCCATGTTGCCCCAAAGCCGACTGTCGCTCCCGCAACGGTGAGCACATAAGTTAGTCGGCTAGACCACGTTTGGCGAGATTGATTGTTTGTTGTCATAATATATTCCGTTTAATTGTATTCGTTTAATAATCTGTTTTTTCTTTGTATTCGCAGAGATCTTCAATTAAGCAAGCTCCGCAGCGAGGTTTGCGGGCAATGCAGGTATAACGCCCGTGCAAAATAAGCCAGTGATGCACATCGACTTTAAATTCTTTAGGCACAACTTTGAGCAGTTTTTCTTCTACTTTTACCACATCTTTGCCTGGGGCAAAATTCGTGCGGTTGCATACGCGAAAAATATGGGTATCCACTGCAATAGTCGGGTGGCCGAAAGCGGTATTTAATACCACATTCGCCGTTTTTCTGCCGACTCCCGCAAGGGCTTCTAAGGCTTCACGACTTTCAGGTACTTCACCGTTGTGTTTTTCAACTAAATCACGGCAGGTTTTAATGATATTTTCTGCTTTGCTGTTATAAAGCCCGATGGTTTTAATGTATTCTTTTAACCCCTCTAAGCCGAGATCTAAAATAGCTTGTGGGGTATTTGCCACAGGGAATAATTTTGCTGTCGCTTTATTCACGCCTTTATCGGTCGCTTGAGCTGACAAAATCACAGCGATGAGTAATTCGAAAGGCGAATTATACTCTAATTCCGTGGTTGGATGCGGGTTTTGCTCCCGAAGTCGAGTGAGGATTTCAATTCGTTTAGCTTGGTTCATTTTTTCATATCAATTCGGTTTTTAATCGCCAGTAGAATGCCTAATCCAATAAACGCACCTGGCGGAAGAATAAAGAGTAAAAAGCTGCTGTCAGCGTGATAAATATGTAATGTCAGGAATTTGGCGCCTTGACCAAATAGGTTTTCAATGCCTTCAAAAAGGGTACCTTGGCCTAAGATTTCACGTAACGCACCTAATACGGTGATACTTAATGTCATACCTAATCCCATCGAAAAACCATCCCAGGCAGCATGTACTACGCTATTTTTAGAGGCAAAGGCTTCGGCTCGACCGATGACGATACAGTTAGTCACGATTAAAGGAATAAAAATCCCAAGTGCTTGATAGAGTGTATAGGTATAAGCATTCATCAATAATTGCACCACGGTTACGGTGGTGGCAATAATCATCACATAAATTGGAATACGGATTTCATGAGGGATTTGTTTACGAAAAAGCGAAACAACGGTGTTTGTACAGGTTAAAACCAACATAGTTGCAAGGCCCAAACCCAATGCATTCGTCGCAGTACTCGATACAGCTAAGAGCGGACAAAGCCCCAATAATTGCACGAGGGTAGAGTTGTTTTTCCATACGCCTTGAATAAAGATTTCTTTCCAAACAGAAGGCGTTGGCGTTATTTCTTCTGAATTTTCAACCGCACTTTGCTCATCAAGTGCGGTCGTTTTTTCGGTTAAATCAGTCATAATAAATATCCTATTGCGCGTATTTTTTTGCCATCTCGTTGAGTAATGCCTCATTTTCAAGCATCACGAGAGCAGAACGTTTTACTTGATTTACAATCGCGCGTGGCGTAATCGTTGCGCCAGAAAATTGGTCGAATTTACCGCCATCTTTTTTGACCGCCCAATCTTTTAGGCTTTCCGGTACAATAACTTGGTTTGTAAAACTTAAAATCCAGTCAGAAATGCGAAGTTCGATTTTATCGCCCAATCCTGGGGTTTCATGATGTTCGATGACACGCACACCTAAAACTTCACCTTTTGGTGTGATTCCTACTAATAAACGGATATTCCCTGAATAACCATCTGGTGCTGTTGTTTCATAAGCATAGGCAGTGGGTACATGATCTTTAATAGCAAAATAGAGTTTTTGAATGCCTTTGAGTTTATCTTGCTCAGGTGTTTCTACGCTTTCAAGCAAGTTATTATTAAAATAATCTTGAGGGATCACTTGGAGTAATAACGCTTTTTGTTGTTCAGCCATGGCTTCATCAATTTTATCTTTTGTCAGCATATAAATGCCTGCAGAAACAGCGGTACATGTAAGCGCAATAAAACCTAATAACAAACCAAAACGGGAGGTGACTTTAAAAATACCCATTATTTTCTCCCTTTTGCAAAGTGTCCCGCTACGCGAGGACGGGTGTAGTAGTCGATAAGTGGCACACAAATATTACTTAATAAAATCGCAAATGCCACGCCGTCAGGGTAGTTTCCAAAGTAACGAATGAGGTAGACCAATAATCCGACCAAGGAACCAAATACAAGCTTGCCGCGAGGTGTAATAGACGCTGTGACAGGGTCAGTCGCAATAAAGAACGCGCCAAACATCATCGCGCCGCTAAAGAGTTGGCTAATCATACTTAAATGATGATGGCCTGACATCGCAGTGATTGTAGCTAAGGTCACAAAGGTCACGAGCATTGAAACGGGAATTTGCCAGTGAATTTTTTTCTTTAAGATTAATATAATTCCACCAAGCATGAATGCCAGATTGACTTGCCACCAACCTTCAGCAAAGTCAGTCCCGTTTTGTAATAAAATCGGTAATTTTATAAAATCATGGAATACGCTTTCATCGCCTTGATGCAAGTTATAGAAGATTTTTGCACTGTCTAATGGCGTCGCTTGTGTAATGCCATCAATGGAATGAACAAGTTGACTCAAACTAAATCCATCAGTGGTTAAGCCGGTGAAAATTAAAGAAAGAGAGTCTGCAAATGTTGGGGGTTCATTCAATAATGAAATCGGTGGCATCCAACTTGTCATTTGTAGAGGGAAAGAAATCAATAACACCACATAACCTACCATAGCCGGATTAAACGGGTTTTGTCCCAAGCCACCATAAACATGTTTGCCTAGAATAACAGCGGAAAGCGTACCGATTAAAATCACCCAATAAGGTGCATAAGGCGGAATTGCCATGGCTAAAATTAAGGCTGTAAGCACCACACTAAAATCTGAAATATAGACCAGGTTTGGCTTATTGCGCAATTTGGTCACAATAAACTCAAGTAATAATGCGAAAGAAATAGCCAAAGCGGACTGCACCAAAACACCCATTCCAAAATAATAAATCTGTGTGAGCAGGGCAGGCAGCATAGCTGCAATCACCCATAACATAATACGGGCGGTTAATTTGCCTGAATGGGTATGAGGCGAACTCACCATTTTCTTAAACATAATCTTTTCCTGCGTTATTCTGTTTCTTTGTCAGCTTCAGCGGCTGCTTTTTTTGCTTTAGCTCTTGCAATAGCTGCAGCTATTGCCGCTTTTTTCGGGTCAAGTGCGGTTGGGTTTTCATCCGTTTTTTCGACCGTACTTTCAGTTGCATTTGTGGCAACCGTTTCAGCTTGAGCAGCAGCTTTCTTGGCTTTTGCTCTCGCGATAGCGGCAGCTACAGCCGCTTTCTTCGGGTCAACTGGGGTTGAGTTTTCATCCGTTTTTTCGACCGCGCTTTCAGTTTCATTTGTCGCAATGGTTTCACCTTGAGCGGCAGCTTTCCTCGCTTTAGCTCTTGCAATAGCTGCAGCTACTGCGGCTTTTTTCGGATTAAGTGCGGTTGAGTTTTCATCTATTTTTTCGACTGCATTTTCAGTTGTATTTGTCGTAACAGCTTCACCTTGAGCGGCAGCTTTCTTAGCTTTAGCTCTTGCAATGGCTGCAGCTACTGCGGCTTTTTTCGGGTCAAGTGCGGTTGAGTTTTCATCTGTTTTTTCGACCGCGCTTTCAGTTGCATTTGTCGCAACTGTTTCACCTTGAGCAGCAGCTTTCTTGGCTTTTGCTCTTGCTAGAGCTGCAGCAACAGCTGCTTTCTTCGCATCTTTTTCATCAGTTTGTGACGGTGTTGCATCCGACGCAGTGCTTGTATCTGCTTGTGCTTGTTGTCTAGCAAGACGGCGGGCTTTACGTTGCTCCATGAGTTCATGGTTATCCGGTAAGATTTCCCCTTTCTCAGATACGATAGTTTTCGTTTCTTTATTTGCTGCTGAACTCGCTTGTTTTGCTTTCAAGCGTTCTAACGCTGCTTTAACTGGGTCTTCACCTTTTTGTTTTGCAAGTTCTTCTCGACGAGCTTCTGCCGCACGTTGTGAACGTGCTTTACGCTCTTGTTCTTCACGTTCCATACGAGCTTGTTTGGCTTCAAAACGGATTTTAGCCTCTTCGGCTTTTTTTGCTTTTTCTTTAATTTCCCAAATTTTAGCTTTTTCTTGTCGGAAATATTGAATAAGCGGAATATGGCTTGGGCAAACATAAGCACACACACCACATTCAATACAATCTTTTAAGCAATATTCTTCTGATTTTTGGTGATCCTCACTGCGAGCATACCAATAAAGTTGCTGTGGCATTAGATTGACAGGGCAAGCATCAGAACAAGCGGAGCAGCGGATACAGGATTGCTCCGGTTCGGGTTCACCATACTCAAAATGATCGGGCGCCAATAAACAGTTAATTAATTTTGTGACGGGGGCGTTGAGATCAGAAAGTTGTAATCCCATCATTGGTCCACCGGCAAAAACCGGGAAGCGTTCGTCATATTGATAGCCAACTTGTGCCAAGATGTGGTCAACCGGTGTACCTAATCGTACCCAGTAGTTACCTTTCTCTGAAATTTTATCGCCAGTAAGCGTGACGACACGCTCGATTAAAGGTTCGTCATTAATGACCGCTCTTTTTACCGCAAAAGCTGTACCGACATTATGCATTAATACGCCAATATCGTAAGAACGTCCGCCACTTGGCACTTCCATGCCGGTAAGCAAATAAATCAGTTGTTTGGCTGCACCAGATGGATATTTAGTCGGAATAACGCGCAATTCAATATCATTTGCACCATGTAGTGATTGTTGAATAGCTTGAATTGCTTCGGGTTTATTGTCTTCAACCGCAATCACCACTTTTTCAGGACGTAAGATATAACGTAAAATGCGAATCCCTTCGATCATTTCATCCGTGTAATCACGCATTAAGCGATCATCACAGGTAATATAAGGTTCGCATTCCGCACCGTTAATAATTAAAAGTTTAACTTTCTTTTCAGCTGATTGGATTTTCGCTGCAGTAGGGAATACCGCACCACCTAATCCGGCAACGCCTGCTTGATAAATTCGATCAATGAGTTGTTCGACAGGTAATGTGAAGAATTCTTCAAGTGGAAATTGTTCACGCCATTTATCCAAGCCATCCGCTTGAATATGAATCATATCCTCGGTTAAACCCGAAGGATGGGGCGCAACATGTTTTCCGATAAACTTTACGGTACCAGAAGTTGGCGCGTGAACAGGCAAGGTTCTTAAACCATCACCTTGTGTTAAAGGTTGACCTTTAAGCACATAATCGCCTTCTTTAACTAATACATTTCCCGCTGTGCCGGCATGTTGTTTAATTGGCACGTAAAAATCATGAGCAAGTTCTGATTGCTGAATCGGGGATTGGTTTGATTGAGATTTCATTTCAGGAGGATGAATACCGCCTTTAAAATCCCAAATTTTGCCGGATTTAAATCTTGTTAATACATCAGCCATATTATTCCGACTCCCCAACCACTAATTTTTTCTCGATTTCTGTGGTATTTACAACCGGAATGACTAATTTAGGATCAAATTTCCAGTTCCAATTATCAATATCTTTTTTCACTTTAATCATGGAAATACAATCTGTCGGACAAGGTGCGACGCAAAGTTCACAGCCCGTACAGAGATCAGGAATAATAGTATGCATGGCTTTGTTTGTACCTATAATGGCATCAACAGGGCAAGCTTGAATACATTTTGTACAGCCAATACACATATTTTCATCAATAAAGGCAACCATTTCTTCAGGTTCAGCGACATCATCCATTGCTGGGACATCAACGCCCATGATTTCGGCAATTTTTACTACCGTCGGACGACCACCTGGCACGCATTTTGTGATAACGTCACCATTAGCAATCGCTTCAGCATAAGGCTTACAGCCAGGATAGCCGCATTGCCCACATTGGCTTTGCGGTAAGATGGCATCAATTTTTTCGACGATAGGATCAGCTTTGACTTTTAATTTAATCGAAGCAACACCTAAAATCGCACCAAAAATTAAAGCGAGAACGGTTACTGAAATTAAGATAAACATTATTTTTTAGTGTTATTCCAAAATAAGCCGAGAAAAATCACTGTTATAGTAATAAACATCAAGAGATAAATCATTTTACTAATCCGGCGAAGCCCATAAAGGCGAGAGACATCAAACCGGCCGTAATTAATGCGATAGACGAACCACGAAACGTAATAGGGACATCTGCAGCAACAAGGCGTTCACGCAATGCGGCAAATAAAACTAAAACCATCGCAAAACCTAAAGAGGCACCAAAACCATAAATGACGGATTCGGTTAAATTGTGTGCCAAATTGACGTTTAATAATGCCACACCGAGTACTGCACAGTTTGTGGTAATCAGTGGTAAGAAAATCCCTAATAAGCGATAAAGTGATGGGCTCGTTTTATTGATTACCATTTCAGTAAATTGAACCACGACGGCAATCACTAAAATAAAAACTAAAGTGCGCAAAAATGTAGCATTTAGCGGCATTAAAATATAATTATCGACTAAATAAGAACACAATGATGCAACGGTTAATACAAATGTCGTAGCAAGCCCCATACCAATTGCTGTTTCAATCTTTTTGGATACACCCATAAATGGGCAAAGTCCTAAGAATTTGACCAAAACGAAGTTATTGATTAATGCAGTGCTGATAATGAGTAGAATGTAATGTGTCATTGCGTCTAAATTTATTTTATATAAGTGGCGTATTATCCCTGTTTATCGCCTTGAGAACAATAAAAAATTCGGGGTAGTGCGGTCAGTTTTTCCTTTGTTTTTTATTTACTCATGGGTTCTACCAGGCTATGTTGGAAATAGCGATATAACTGAGGTAGCAATTGAGAAATCAAGTTAAGTTGCTGGTATGGCAATGCAAAGACAGCATTGTTTTTGGCTTGAGTTTCATCCCACTGAATTTTTTTGAGGCTTTGTTCAATACTATTTTGGAGCTTTTCAAAAATCTCAGGACGAAGTTTTTCGATATTTTCCAGTGTATATAAAACCTTTTTTGCAATAGGATAAAAATCTGACAAAAACTCAGTAGTTTGTTGTAATTGCGCCATTTTATTGCGATATGCCCCTAAAGCAGAAATATAGCTCAAGAGGGAATAATTCATTTTTAATAAATCAAAACCTTCTTGCAAATAAGCTTGATATTTCTTCGGTTCGTTGTTCATGTTGGAAAGCGTGGTACTTAATGCTGCCGCATATTGATGAGCATTACGGCGTGCAATACGGTATTTTAAATTATCGCTTTTACCAAATTGAAGTTGGCTAATAATGTGCAAGAAATATTGTGCATCACTTTGAATCGCTTGACGGCTCACTTTATCGAGTTGGAGATATTTCCAATCCGGCCATAAATAAGAAACGGCAAACCATGCAATGGCTGAACCTAATACGGTATCAATCAGGCGAGGGAAGAGCGCTGATTGTGTGTCAAATCCCATCACATCAAAACTGATCAATACTTGCAAGGTAATAAAGAACGTGGAGAAACTGTAATTATTACTACGGAAAAAGAAAAAGAGCGTACTGGTCACCACCATTAAGCCAAGTTTCATCTCTAATGTAGGGTTGAGGTAAGGCAATAAGGAGCCAATAACTACCCCTAAAATCGTACCTACAATACGCTGACGTAACCGTACTTTCGTCGCCGAATAGTTTGGCTGACACACAAATACTGCGGTAAGCAAAATCCAGTACCCCAAATTAAATTGGAAAAATTCAACAATGGAGCAACATAAAAATACCACAATAGACAAACGCACGGCATGACGGAAAAGTGGTGACTCAAAAGTGAAATTACTACCAATAACAGAAAGAATATTTTTTAATCCTGTAATTTGTTCGGTATGAATTTGTGCCGTTTGCTCATTTTCACTGCTTTCTTGCTCAAGCTGACGTAGCTGCCAGTTAATGCTTTGCAGGTTATCAATAAGTGTTTGAAGGGCGAGCAAAACATTGTTTTGTTCAGCGTGTTCTTTGCTATAAAGCTCAAGAGATTGAATTGTGCCCATTAACGCTTTTTCTACGCGAATATTATAGTGATAAGGCGTATTTTGACGCAGACAAGCCGTAATATCATGACAAGCTTGTGCTTGTAATTCGAGCAAGCGTTGAATACGGAAAATTAAATCTGTATTTTTGAGTTGCTCTGCAATTTGTCGATAATCAAAATGTGTGGAATTCGCACGTTCATGAATGTCTTGCGCTGCAAAATAATAGCGAATCATACGTTGTGTGCGAGCATGTCGATGTTGTCCACGAATGCGATAGAAAAGTGCTGTTCTTGCTTGGTTAAAGGCATCCACCACGTTGGTGTTTTTCATCGCAAAATTAAGGTGTTTTTTCTCGATTTCATCAATCTCATCAGGATCAAAAAATTCTGATTTTGCATCTAGATAATTGCCTAAGGCACAAAACGCTTTTGCCACACTTTCTTGTACAGGACGGTTTGGGAAAAAGAGATAAACAATGATAGTCACAATACTGTAGAGCAAAGTGCCGAATAAAATCATCACCGGATTGATAAACCAGCTTGCAGAATTATCTGGCGTATAAGTGAGGGTGGTATAAATGGCGACCACCAGCGTACCAAATGCAATGGTGCGATAACGTTCACCCACGGCACCAACCATCGTAAATAAAAAGGTGATAATGGTCATCAGCAATACGTACTGAATGGGTTTACCAATATTGAGTTGAACGATAAAGGTTGAAATAGCAAAGGCAATTAAGGTGTAAAAAATATTTTTCAATCGTCCGGTAAGGCGATTATCTAAATCCACTAAACCGCCTGCAATAATCCCTAAAATTAAGGGCATAGATTGCGTAGAAATATCAAAAAACCAGACGCCGAACGCTGCGATATTCACTGCAATAAAAATAGGTATTGAAGCGATTACTTTTGCATTAAGCCATTGGTTCATGTTGATATCCTTGCTTATTATTTAAATGACTAAAAAATGAATGACAAAAAAGTGAGCGGGAAGGCTCACTTCTTTATCAAAGTGCGGTTAAAAAAACGATTATTTTTGTTTTTTTGCCCAGTTTAAGAAACGAGTTTGGGTTTCTTTATCGGCTTGTTGGAACCAGTATTGTAATTGTTGTTCAGCAACATTTTCACCTTGAACAACCACTTTGCCTTTTGCTGCTTTTCCTGATGCTGCAGGCATCATACCTACTGCTGGTGCTGCTAAAGCTGAAACCGCTGCTGGTGCATTAGATGCATTATACTCAGCAAGGTCGTTAACAATATTCGCTGATGGGAATAAACCTTCTTGTTTTAAGGTATCCACTTTAGCATCAATCACATTACCTGATTTTGTTTTAACGATAATTTGTGGTTGAGCATTAAATTTTTCGCCATCTTCTTGCGAACGAATTTTTTCTGCAGATACCACAACATCATCAGCCGTACCTTTGAAAGTCACAATAACAGGGTTAGACTCAAAAAGCCCTTGGCTAGAACCTGTACCGACGATCTCACCTAAACGTACCACAACCTGTTGTGTTTGGTCAGCTTCAGCATTGAATGATTTTTTTTCTTTTAGAAGGGATTTGCTGGCTTTTTGGCCATTGATTGCAAGAAACTCAAGGTTTGATGAAGTGGTTACCATGCCGGCAAAACTGCTCGCACTGACAGCAAGGGCGACAACACCTAATGCAAACTTACATAATTTCATAATTACTCCTTTTATTTTTTGAATGAAATTAGATGGTTGTAATGCTATGCTAAATTTTAAAAAATGGGAATAGGAAAATGCGGTTAATTTTTAAAAAGTTTTTGTAACAAAGGAGCAAATCATGGCAAAACGATTTGTCGTATATGGTCGAGTTCAAGGTGTCGGGTTTCGCTATTTTACGTGGAAAGAAGCAGAGAAAATTGGTATTAAAGGCACGGTAAGAAATTGTACAGACGGAAGTGTCGAAATCATTGCGGAAGGTAACGATGACCAACTACAACACTTTTATGATTGGTTAAAAGTCGGGCCAAGAACCGCAACTGTTGAACAGGTCTTAGTCGATAATATTGAAGATAAACAGTATTCTGACTTTTCGATTATTCATCGCTAAAACTGACCGCACTTTACAGTGTGAATTGATGCTCGTAGAATACGCCGCTTGTTTATAAATAGGAAAAATCATGCGTAATCAGACAAAACTTCATCTTCAACAATTACAACTTGCTATGCAAAAACTTGATTTATGGCAAGCCGTTCCTCCTTCACAAGAAGCCTTTTTAAGTGAAGAGCCTTTTGCTATTGATACCATGTCACCAGAAGAATGGTTGCAATGGATTTTTATTCCAAGAATGTTTGCCTTACTTGAAAGTGGCGCTGAGTTACCCTCAAAAATTGCGG
>CAUQGU010000009.1:0-37709 GCA_963517645.1 uncultured Haemophilus sp.
TATTAAAGCGTCAAAAGATGGTATCTTAAGACAAGTTGTACCGGATTATGAAAACCTAAGTGATAACTACGAGTTGCTTTGGGATATTCCAAGCAATGACGGTTACTTACACTTAGTGGGCATTATGCAAAAATTCGTAGACCAAGCAATCTCTGCAAATACCAACTACGATCCAAAACGTTTTGAAGACGGTAAAGTGCCGATGAAAGTGTTGTTAAAAGATCTTTTAACCGCTTACAAATACGGTTTAAAAACCCTTTACTATCAAAACACCCGTGATGGTGCTGAAGACAGCCAAGAAGATTTAGATGATGGCTGTGCGGGTGGCGCTTGTAAGATTTAATAATTTAGGTGGGCTTGTTTACAAGTCCGCCTTTTGATATTTTAGGCAATCAATCATTAAGTGGGTAAAAGCCCGCTATAAGTAAGGATATAACATGGCATATACTACTTTCTCACAAACTAAAAACGACCAATTAAAAGAGCCGATGTTCTTTGGTCAAAACGTTAACGTTGCACGTTACGATCAACAAAAATATGAGACATTTGAAAAGCTCATTGAAAAACAACTTTCTTTCTTCTGGCGTCCGGAAGAAGTAGATGTGTCGCAAGACCGTATCGACTATGCCGCGTTACCTGAACATGAAAAACACATTTTCATCAGTAACTTAAAATATCAAACCTTATTAGATTCTATTCAAGGTCGTAGCCCGAATGTTGCATTATTACCGTTGGTATCTATTCCAGAATTAGAAACTTGGATCGAGACTTGGACCTTCTCAGAAACCATCCACTCTCGTTCTTACACACACATTATTCGTAACATTGTGAACGACCCATCTATCGTGTTTGATGACATCGTGACGAACGAAGAAATCATCAAACGTGCGCGTGACATTTCTTCTTACTACGATGATTTAATTCGTGATAGCCAACTTTACAGCTTGTATGGTGAAGGTACTTATACTGTAGATGGTAAAGAATGTGTGGTGACATTACGTAATCTGAAAAAACAACTTTACCTTTGCTTGATGAGTGTGAACGCACTTGAAGCGATTCGTTTCTACGTATCCTTTGCTTGTTCCTTTGCCTTTGCAGAACGTCAATTAATGGAAGGTAATGCGAAAATCATTAAATTTATCGCACGTGATGAAGCCTTACACTTAACTGGTACGCAGCATATTTTAAACATCATGGCTGCTGGTCAAGACGATCCTGAAATGGCAGAAATTGCGGAAGAATGTAAACAAGAAGCCTATGATTTATTCTTAGCTGCTGCAGAGCAAGAAAAAGAATGGGCTGATTATTTGTTCAAAGACGGTTCAATGATTGGTTTGAACAGAGACATTTTGGTGCAATACGTGGAATATATCACTAATATCCGTATGCAAGCGGTCGGTCTTCCATTGCCATTTGGTGCGCGTTCTAACCCAATTCCATGGATTAACGCATGGCTTGTTTCTGATAACGTACAAGTAGCGCCACAAGAAGTTGAAGTGAGTTCTTACCTTGTTGGTCAAATTGACTCTAAAGTCGATACCAATGATTTCGGTGATTTCGATCTTTAATTAATCATTCTACGCAAAGAGCGGTCAGTGTTTTCTGAGTTTAAAACCTTTGGAAAATTGACCGCTCTTTTGTTTGCATGAATATCAAGACATGGTGATAAACGTTTTGGTTAAAAAAATAGCACAATTTCGCTTTCCTACCTTTATCGCTAACACTTTCCTCATAAAACAGATGACTTCATTAAAAAAGGCTTAACAAAAAACCATGCTATGGGTAGAATAGAAGAAACCTGTTTATTTTCAATAAATCACATTCTAATTACAAACTAGCGAGGTAAAGGATATGTCAGAACAAGAAGTGAAAGAATTAGATCTCAATGGCGAAATGCTCGTTCGCCGTGAAAAATTAGCCGCATTACGCAAAAAAGGTAATGCGTTCCCGAATCAATTCCGTCGTGACGCCCTTGCTCAAGATTTACATGATAAGTACGAAGCCGAAGATGGTGAAGTATTAAAAGAAAAAGCCATTGAAGTTGCCGTTGCAGGTCGTATTATGACCCGTCGTGCAATGGGTAAAGCAACCTTTATTACCTTGCAAGATATGAGTGGCAAAATCCAATTATATGTTGCTCGTGATAACCTTCCTGAAGGCGTTTATGCTGAAGATGTCGGTAACTGGGATTTAGGCGATATCATTGGGGTGAAAGGTACACTTTTCAAAACCAAAACCAATGAATTAACCATCAAAACCACTGAAGTTCAACTTTTAACCAAAGCACTTCGTCCGTTACCAAACAAATTCCATGGCTTAACAGACATGGAAGCGCGTTACCGCCAACGTTACTTAGATTTAATTTCTAATGAAGAATCTCGTCGTACTTTTGTGATTCGTTCAAAAGTGGTGGCGGGTATTCGTGAATTCTTTATTTCTAAAGGCTTCATGGAAGTTGAAACTCCAATGCTACAAGTGATTCCAGGCGGTGCATCTGCTCGTCCATTTATCACTCACCACAATGCATTAGACGTTGATATGTATCTTCGTATTGCGCCAGAACTTTACTTAAAACGTTTAGTGGTTGGTGGTTTTGAACGTGTCTTCGAATTAAACCGTAACTTCCGTAATGAAGGAGTTTCTGTTCGTCATAACCCTGAATTCACCATGCTTGAATACTACCAAGCTTATGCGGATTATCATGATTTAATGGATAATACCGAAGAATTATTGCGTAAATTAGCGATTGATATTCTTGGTACCACCATTGTGAAATACGGTGATTTAGAATTTGACTTCGGCAAACCATTTGAACGTATTACATTACATGATGCAACCATTAAATATGGTGCTGATAAAGGTATCGTAAAAGAAGATCTTTATGATTTCGATCGTGCAAAAGCAACCGCTGAACGCTTAGGTATCGAAGTACAAAAATCTTGGGGTTTAGGCTCTATCGTGAATGCGATCTTTGAAGAAGTAGCTGAACATCACTTAATTCAACCAACCTTCTTAATGGCACACCCTGCAGAGATTTCTCCGCTTGCACGTCGTAACGATGAAAACCCAGAAGTAACAGACCGTTTTGAATTGTTCATTGGTGGTCGTGAAATTGGTAATGGCTTCTCAGAGTTAAACGATGCTGAAGACCAAAATGAACGTTTTGATGCACAAGTTGCAGCGAAAGAAGCGGGTGATGATGAAGCGATGTTTAAAGACGATGACTTCGTTGTTGCACTTGAACACGGTTTACCACCAACAGCAGGTGAAGGTTTAGGTATCGACCGCTTAGCAATGCTTTTCGCTAACGCACCATCTATCCGTGATGTGATCCTCTTCCCTGCAATGCGTCAAAAATAATTAAATTAAAATAACATAAAAGGAAGTCTATCGGCTTCCTTTTTTATTATTTAAAAGTGCGGTCATTTTTAACCGCACTTTCATAAAAAAGAGATAACCGCTTTCACCGTTATCCCTTTTACATTCCAATTGAAATTATTTACCCCAAACTTCTTCCGCGATACTACGGATAAATTCGAGTTTTTTCCATTGTTGTTCTTCTGTCAGAATATTCCCTTCTTCTGTTGAAGCAAAACCACATTGTGGACTTAAGCAAAGTTGATTGATATCCACATATTGTGCTGCTTCTTTAATACGAGCAATAATTTCATCACGGTTTTCTAACTCACCCGATTTTGAGGTTACTAATCCTAACACCACTTGTTGATTCTTAATAAAGCGTAAAGGTTTGAAATCGCCTGCACGATCACTGTCATACTCCAAGAAGAAACCATCTACATTACAATGACCAAATAAGGTTTCTGCGATAGGCTCATAACCACCTGCCGAGAACCACGTTGAACGGAAGTTACCACGACAAATATGCATTGTAATCGCTAAATCAGCTGGTTTCGCAGCTACGATTTTGTTTAACATATACACATAATCTTTAGCAATCTGATCTAAATCTAAACCGCGTTCAGTATAGGTTTTACGTTTATCTTCCGCACAGAACTCGCCCCAACTGGTATCATCCAACTGTAAGTTACGGCAGCCTAATTTATAGAAGATATTCATCGCATCAATATAAGCATCAGCAATATCATCTAATAACAACTGATTGTTATCTTTATAACGTTCAATCGGCTGATAATCTGTGGCACGGACTGTACAAATTAAATGAAGCATTGACGGAGAAGGAATCGTTAATTTGACTTCAGTCTCCCCTGCCATTTTTTGCAATGAGCGGTAATGCTCTACGAAAGGATGGCTCTCTGAAAAACCGATCTTATCCACAATTTTTAATGTTTTCGGACGGACATTATCGTGTTTAAATTGCACTGAGAATTTTTCAGCATCCACTTCTTTCACACCATCTAATGCGGCTAAGAAATCTAAATGCCAAAAAGTACGACGAAATTCACCATCAGTCACCGCATGCAATCCGACATTTTTTTGATGCTCAACCAATTTAGCAATTTCTGCATCTTCAACTTGTGTTAAATCAGCACAAGAAATATCACCACAACTGCATTGATGACGAGCCTGTTTTAAATTCTCTGGACGTAAAAAACTGCCAACAATATCAAAACGATATGGCGCGGAAGTACGAATAGTGGCATTTGGAAAAAGTTTACTCATGTTGCTTTCCTATATTTAATTCATCTTAATGATAGATTGAGTGTAACAAAATTAATATCTTCATTAAAGATTTAGACGTCTAGATGGATGTGAATTTTATTGTGATTTTATATGAATGGAATTGATATAAAAAGAAAAGTGCGGTCATTTCTAACCGCACTTTAGTTTGAAATAAAAACTAACTTACAAAACTAGATACATAAGAAATTATGGTTTTTCCACTTAATATTGCCATAATAATCACTACAAACCAGCCAGCAAAAGCTAAACAAATTGGGTGTTTATAGCTACCAACAATATTGCTTCGATAAGCGGCTAATAAAATCAAGGCTAGTGCTATTGGTAAAATTAAACCATTTAGGGTTCCCACAAAAACCAGTACAGCAGCAGGTTTCCCTACAGTGACAAGAACTGCTGTAGAAACCACTATAAACCCAATAATCCAACAGTTTCTATTTCGTTCAATTGTCGGACAAAGGCTCGTGAGGAATGATACCGATGTATAAGCGGCACCAATAACTGATGTGATAGAAGCTGCCCAAATCACTACGCCAAATAAGATTTGGCCAAAATGGCCTGCCACGTATTCGAAAGGCGTTTCTGCTGGATTTTTAGGATTCAGCGGAATCCCTTTGGCGACAACACCAAGCACTGCAAGAAATAATACAACACGCATGGTAGAGGCGATTAAAATAGCCGATACAGAGCTACGACTCACTTCAGCCATTGCTTTTTCACCCTGGATCCCCGCGTCTAATAAGCGGTGAGCGCCAGCAAAGGTAATATATCCCCCTACGGTTCCTCCAACTAATGTCACAATTGCGATAGGATCAACTTGCTCTGGAATAAAGGTACGGTATGCTGCTTCTACCACTGGCGGTTCTGTTTTAAACATGACATACAAAGTCAGTGCAATCATAATAAAACCCATTAATTGAGCAAAGCGATCCATTAACAATCCTGCTTCTTTACGTAAAAAAATTAAAATTGCAATGATGCCACTGATAACAGCTCCTGTTTCTGGGGCAATACCAAAGATAGAATTAAGCCCTAGGCCTGCGCCCCCTACATTACCAATATTAAAAGCCAACCCTCCCATCACGATAAGCGATGCAAGAAAATAGCCTGCGCCTGGGAAAACAGCATTAGAAATATCCTGTGCTCGTTTTCCCGACACCACCACTATTCGCCAAATATTAAGCTGAGCACCAATATCTAACAAAATCGATAATAAAATCACAAAGCCAAAACTGGCTAATAAGGTGTTTGTAAAGGTTGCAGTTTGAGTTAAAAAGCCAGGACCAATTGCTGAAGTCGCCATTAAAAATGCCGCCCCCAGCACTGCATTTCGGCGGTGATTGATTGATGCCATAAAGCACCTCCCTTGTTAAGTTGATGTTGTGTGTTGGATTTATTCGGCTTATGCCGCTATTGTTATATAATTTTTTTCTAATTCTTCCACGATGCGTGCCGCAAATTGTAGAGAATGTTGATTATCGCCATGTAAACAGATACTTTCTGCTTTCACAGGCACAAGGCTTCCATCAATGGCATTGACTTGACCTTCTGTTACCATTTGTAACACTTGTTGAATGGCTTCCTCATCAGACTCCACCATTGCATTCGGTTGCGAACGAGATACCAAACTCCCATCAGGCATATAGTGACGATCCGCAAAAACTTCAGAAATGGTTTGTAAACCTTCTTCCTCAGCTACGCGTAACATTAAGCTCCCCGCCAATCCCATTAATTTTAAATTAGAATCAAATTGACGAATTGTTTGTGCAATTAAACGTGCCAACTTTTCATCTTTCGCAGCTTGATTGTATAAAGCTCCGTGTGGCTTAACATAACTAATTTCCGTGCCTTCCCCATCACACATCGCTTTTAATGCACCAAGCTGATAGCGCAAATGTGCAATTAATTCCTGTTCAGGTAAATTCATCTGAGTTCGCCCAAAATTTTCTCGATCAGGGAAGCCTGGATGAGCCCCTATACGCACCTGGTTTTCTTTCGCAAATCTGACCGCACTTTGCATTTCTTTTGCTCCACCGGCATGTAAACCGCAAGCAATATTGGCAGAAGAAAGCAATTTTAATAAGGCCTCATCAAAAGGAAAACCTTCAGCAATATCGGCATTTAAATCAATTTTTTTCATCGACAATTCTCCTAATTTGATCGAGGTATATCTCATTTTTACGACGCAATTTTGCGGCTTGTTCTAAACTAACTGCCTCGAATTGAATGGTTGAGCCTAAACGTACCTGTGCCAACGCACCAAGATCCGCATCAATCACATTGGCAATTTTGGGATAACCGCCCGTAGTTTGTGCATCAGCCATTAAAATAATTGGTTGACCACTTGGTGGCACTTGTACGCTACCAAATTGAATAGCATGAGAGAGCATTTCCATCGGTTGCTTTAATTCTAATTTTTGCCCTTGAAAACGATAACCCATGCGATCACTGTTGCTTTGCAACGTCCATTTACTTCGCCACCAATAATATTGGGATTTTCGTTTAAATGCCTGATATTCAGAGGACGGTAACGCATGAATAGTATGTTTAAGTGGAATAGGTGCAATCCCAATTTCACTACGTAAAATAGGATCATTTATCGTTTGCAGTTGATCGCCCACTTGTAAACCACGTCCTTCTATTCCTCCTATTTGAGCTCGGAGATCTGTACTACAAGAGTTCAATTCTTGGGGTAAGGTAAAACCACCTTGAACACATAAATAGCCATACATACCAATTTTTGCACGTATCATTTTCAGAACTTGCCCAGCTCGTGCCTGATAACGCCAGTAAGCAAAAACCGGTTTGTCATCTAAGGTCATTTCATAAAATGCCCCCGTCACACAAAAATTCATATCTTGCTGAAATTGTAATGTAATGCCACCTAAAGGCACTTCGATTGCTGGGGATCCTTCTGCATTCCCTAATAGAATATTGCCTGCACGTAATGCTAGTTTGTCCATTGCTCCACAGTGACTAATACCAAATCGACGTAAACCAAAACGGCCTAAATCCTGCATTGTGGCACGGGATTGCACATCAATAATATGAATCATAATTCAATGCCCTCCACCACAAACTTCACTGTATCACCAGCTTGTAATAAAGTGGGTTGTGCTTGATTTTTGTCAAAGAGCGCTTGTTTGGTATGGCCGATTAATTGCCATCCACCTGGAGAGGAAAATGGATAAATGCCAGTTTGAGATCCACCAATACCCACAGAACCTGCAGGAACAACTGTTCTTGGTGTGGCACGACGAGGCGTATGTAAGCATTCGGGCAAACCGCCCAAATAAGGAAAGCCTGGTTGGAAACCAATCATATACACGGTATAGATAGGATCACTGTGCATTTGAACGATCTTTTTGGGAGTTGTGTTATGTAATTTTGCGACCTCAGATAAATCCTGGCCTAATTCACCGCCATAAATCACCGGAATTTCTATATGACGACCTTGAAACGTAGAGACTTTCAATTCTGCCCAATGTTGTTCCAAACGTTGAATAAGCGGTGCAAAATCCACATAAAAATCAGTAAAGACCGTAAGGTTATTCATTCCCACGACAACTTCTACAATATCTTGCTCAGACTGTAGTTGATTGGCAAACGCCCAGAGTTGGCGTTGTTGTTGAAGTGAAGCTGGTGGTGGTAAAGAGCAAACCACCGCCGACTCGCTGATCGGGGTTATATTCATAGGATACCCTTTATTGTGATGTTGTGTTGTTTGTTATTTTTTTGTTACACCTCTCTTTTAAAGGATATTTATAGCTTTTGTCAAGGTTTTGTATTGAAAATAAAGTGTGATGCAGATCTCATTATTCATATTTTGATCTCAATCAAAATTATGAAATAGCGTATAATCAAGGTGCCTGTTACTTAACAATGATAAAAAGGAATAAAAATGAAAACATTGAGTGAATTTATTGTTGAACGCCAAGCGGAGTACCCAAATGCAAAAGGGGAACTTAGTGGTATTTTGTCTTCTATTCGTTTATTAGCAAAAATCATTCATCGTGATATCAACAAAGCGGGTTTAACCAATATACTTGGCCAGTCTGGTGTCGAAAACGTACAAGGTGAAAGCCAAATGAAATTGGACTTATTCGCCCATAACACCATGAATGCGGCCCTTATGTCGCGTGAAGAGGTAGCGGGTTTTGCTTCTGAGGAAGAAGAAAGCTTTATCGCTTTTGATACTGAACGTGCTCGCAATGCGAAATATATTATTTTGAC
The DNA here is from genome assembly GCA_963517645.1 of uncultured Haemophilus sp. Taxonomy (GTDB): domain Bacteria; phylum Pseudomonadota; class Gammaproteobacteria; order Enterobacterales; family Pasteurellaceae; genus Haemophilus_D. Next base: position 8,893 of record CAUQGU010000009.1, read on the forward strand.
CGATCCTCTTGATGGTTCATCCAATATTGATGTAAACGTTTCAGTTGGGACAATCTTCTCTATTTACCGTCGTGTTTCACCAATTGGCTCACCTGTTACTTTAGAAGACTTTATGCAACCGGGTAATAAACAAGTGGCTGCGGGTTATATCGTATATGGTTCTTCTACCATGTTGGTTTATACTACTGGTCATGGTGTAAATGGTTTCACTTACGATCCATCTATCGGTACATTCTGTCTTTCTCATGAAAATATGCAAATGCCAAAAGATGGCAAAATCTATTCCATCAACGAAGGACAATATCTCAAATTCCCACAAGGGGTAAAAAAATACATTAAATACTGCCAAGAAGAAGATAAAGCAACTAACCGCCCTTATGCATCACGTTATATTGGTTCATTAGTAGCTGACTTCCATCGTAACTTATTAAAAGGTGGTATCTATATTTACCCAAGTGCAACTAACTATCCAAATGGTAAGCTTCGTTTGCTTTATGAAGGCAATCCAATGGCATTCTTAGCAGAACAAGCGGGGGGTATTGCCTCTGATGGTTACAATCGAATTTTAGATATTCAACCAACTGAACTTCACCAACGTGTACCACTTTTCATCGGTTCCGCAGAAATGGTGAAAAAAGCCGAAGAAATGATGAGAGAATTTAAAGAAGATTAAATTCCTAAAGTGCGGTCAGTTTTGACCGCACTTTTTTAGTAAATAAAAAGGCGAACCTTATCTGTTCGCCTTTCTCATTTTTGTATTAATTAATCTCGTTTTCTCGCCAGTAGCCACCAAATAATCGCCATAAACAAGAGGCTTGGCATCAGTGCACCTAAAAAAGCTGGCGCATTAAATACCACACTCATTTGTCCAAAAATTTCATTGACGACATAGAACAAGAAACCAAAACAAATCCCCGTTACGATTCTCGCTCCTGCAGTGACACTACGTAATGAACCAAAGATGAAAGATAACGCAAGCATCATCATTACACCTACAGAAAGGGGCTGAAAAATCTTACGCCAATAGGTTAATTCAAAACGGCGAGAATCCTGTCCTGTTTGTTTTAAGAAAGCAATATATTCATACAAACCGGAAATAGATAATGACGTTGGACGTAATGAAACTGCGCCTAATTTATCTGGCGTTAAGCTTGTTGCCCAATCTTCTGTTAAACGGTTTGTTGTGGTAATTTGTTCTTTTGATACCGCTGAATTATTCACTTGACGCAACTGCCATTGATTATTTTCAGCAGAATATTGTGCTTGATTTGCATGCTTCAAATGAGTGAGGTTACGCTGGTCATCAAAGGTATAAATATAAATATCTTCTAATTGTGCATCATCGGTAATACGACGAACATACACGAAATTATTACCGTCTTTTGCCCATACACCATTTTTTACCGAAAGCATTGAGCCACCAGAAAGTGCACGAGTACGCATATCACGGGCAAACTGTTCAGTTTGTGGAATCCCCCACTCACCAATAATCATGGTAAAAAGCACCAGTGGAAGTGCCGTTTTCATGACGGCTAATCCAATTTTAAAGCGAGAAAAACCCGCAGATTGCATGACCACTAATTCACTACGGCTGGCTAAATTACCTAAAGCAATTAAGGCTCCTAACAAGGCCGCCATTGGGAAAAAGGTTTCTACATCTTTAGGAATGGTTAATCCTGTATAAGCCACCGCTTGCCAAATATCGTAAGAACCTTTCCCTACGCTACGGAATTGCTCTACAAATTTGATAATTGCCGAAAGGCCAACCAATGTAAATAGCGTGGCAAAAATTGCCCCTAAAATGCTTTTACCAATATAACGATCAAGAGTATTCATCAACATTGTTATTACCCTTTTCTGAATACACGACGGAATTTATGCATAGCAGTGCTATCCCAACTATTCAGCACAATTCCTAAAATTAAAAAGGCGATATTTACCAACGGCATTAATAAACCCGCATCAAGCTTACCTGCACCACCCGCAGATTTAAATGAGCTTTGTAATAAGAAGTAAATTAAATAAAGCAATAATGCTGGTAAGATTTTCGCAAAACGGCCTTGGCGAGGATTTACTTTACTCATTGGTACGGCGATGAGCGCCATTAAAGGAACCGCTAAAATTAAGGTAATGCGCCAATGCAACTCTGCTTTTGCGGCTGCACTTTTATCTTTTAATAATTGCTCAAAAGATAACTCAGCAGCTTCATCACTTGCCGAGTTTGTCTCTTGATGGCCTAAATACGCTTGGTAATCATCAAAATGTGTAATACGGAAATCAGGAAGTACCGAAGTCCCTTCAACACGCAAGGTATTTTGTAAATTTAGCACTTGATCGCCATTTGGTAACGCTTTTAACTCACCTTTTTCAGCGGTAACCACTGATGGCTTCGTTTGGCCTTTGGCTTTCATTTGGAAAAGATAAACATCACTGATTTGATTACCATTAATCTTATCAATGAATAAAACGAAATTATTGTTACTTGTGGACATGAATTGACCCGAAGTCAACGCACCCATGGTGGGATTTGCTTTAGCATCTTCAACAATGGCTGCTTGTTTTTGAATCGCCCATGGGGAAAGCCACAAAGCGTTATAAGCTGCCAAGCCCGCTGTGAGTAAAGAAAGAATTAACGCCACGCGAACTAGAATACGTTGGCCTACACCGCAGGCTCGCATTACTGTAATTTCACTTTCTGCATAGAGTCGACCGAAAGTTAGCAAAATGGCGATAAACAAACATAATGGCAACATTAATTGTGCCATTGTTGGCATCCCTAATCCGAGTAGAGAGAACACAAGATCGGCAGGCACTTTGCCATTTGCTGCTGAACCAAGCACGCGAACAAGCTGTTGGCTGAAGAAAATTAAAAGCAAAATAAACAAAATTGCAATTTGGCTTTTAAATACTTCTTTTGTTAAATATCGGGTTAATATCATTCTTTTTTCTAACTAAAAAACACGGGAAACTGGCTAATTTAGATGGCGTATGATACCTTATTTTCACTGATTTAAATAGCAAATTAGCAACATAAGGAAATAACATGAAATATCAAGCAAACTCAACCGCACTTTCTCAATCAACCGATTGCCTTATCATCGGCATTTATGAGAACAACGAATTTACAAAAAGTTTCAATGAAATCGACCAAATCACAGAAGGCTACCTCAGTCAGTTAGCCCAAAGCCAAGATCTTTCAGGCAAAATTGGCCAAGCTACTCTGCTTCATTCGTTACCAAATCTTGCCGCTAAACGCGTATTAGTAGCAGGTTGTGGCAAAAAAGGTGAAACGACTGAACGCCAATTTAAACAAATTATCCAGCGTGTTACCCAAACATTAAAAGAGTTAAATATTCAGCAAGCGGTGAATAATTTAACCGATGTAGAAATTAAAGATCGCGATCTATTTTGGAATGTGCGTTTTACTGTTGAAACCATCGAACATAGCCTTTATCAATTTGATGAATTTAAAAGTAAAAAAGCGGATGCTATCTCACTTCAAGAAATCATTTTTAATATCGATGACGCACAAGCTAAGCAAGCCATCGCAGAAGCTCAAGCCATTGCAAATGGTGTAAAAGCTGCGCGTAATATCGCAAATATGCCGCCCAATATTTGTACCCCGGCTTATTTAGCAGAACAAGCTAAAAAATTAGCTGAAACATCAACCGCACTTTCCCTCGATGTGATTGATGAAGAAGACATGACAAAGCTTGGCATGAATGCGTATTTAGCCGTATCTCGAGGTTCGCAAAAGCCGGCTTACATGTCTATTTTACATTTCAACAATGCACCTGATAAAAATGCGAAACCTATCGTATTAGTGGGCAAAGGATTGACCTTTGATGCGGGCGGTATTTCTTTAAAACCAGCCGCAGATATGGATGAGATGAAATACGATATGTGCGGTGCTGCCTCTGTTTTCGGCACAATGAAAGCGATTGCAGAATTAAATCTTCCATTAAATGTCATTGGTGTATTAGCGGGTTGTGAAAACTTACCTGATGGCAATGCCTACCGCCCAGGCGATATTCTCACTACGATGAACGGTTTAACCGTAGAAGTATTAAATACTGACGCTGAAGGACGTTTAGTACTTTGTGATGCGCTTACCTATGCAGAACGTTTTGAACCGCAATATGTGATTGATATCGCAACCCTGACTGGTGCTTGCGTGGTGGCGTTAGGCCAACATAACAGCGGCTTAGTTTCAACTGATGATGCCTTGGCTGAACAGTTATTACAAGCCGCACAACAAACTACTGATAAAGCTTGGCGTTTACCGTTGAGTGAAGAATATCAAGAGCAGTTAAAATCTCCATTTGCTGATTTAGCCAATATTGGGGGGCGCTGGGGCGGCGCAATTACTGCGGGGGCATTCCTCTCTAACTTTACGAAAAAATATACTTGGGCGCATTTAGATATTGCGGGGACAGCTTGGCTTCAAGGCGCCAATAAAGGTGCAACAGGTCGTCCAGTATCTTTATTGACACAATTCTTAATTAACCAAACTAAATAATTAATACATAGGGCTAACATTACGTTAGCCCTAAATTTTTCTAAAAATCTGACCGCACTTTATTCCAATTCGAATTCCATCAGTAATGGATTATGATCTGATGAAGTAACCACTTCTGATGTCGCACTTACCACTTTTACGCCTCGTGTAAAAATATAATCCAGTGGATAACCTAAGAATCGTACTCGTTCATCTTGAGAGAGCGTCACAGAATCTAATCCATATTTTTGCATCAGATTATTGACTAAATTCAGGCGACGTTCATTCCACGCATTAAAATCACCAGATATGATGATAGGGCCTTGATGATTTTCCACAAAGGAAAAGAGCTGCTCTAACTGGGTTTGATAAGTGGAAATACCCCATTCAAAATTAATTAAATGCACATTAATCAGTAGCAAACTATCGCCTTTTTCTAATGGAAAATTCATCACACTTGCCACTTTAGGTATTTGTATTAATGGCTCTGCTACGCCTCCACCGCAATACCATTCTGGTTGTGTTTGAGTAAATGTCTTGACACCTGATAAAAGATCTTTAAAGGAAAAAGAAGACACAAAAAGTGCTGTCGAAAATGTGTTTAAATTTTGATGCTGCGTCGCCTCTTGTAATAACACAAAATCCGCTTGTTTAGAGAGGCGCGCTAAATCTTCTTGCCAGTCTTTATCTTGTCCTTTATGCACATTCCAAGTTATTAAATGAAAACGATAAGAGGCTAATTTAGGTACTGAATCGCCAGCCTTGTCACATTTAATATTTGACTTGTTTTCAAAAGGAATATAACTCGCTTTTTGTGACGTATTTAGTTGAATAAACGTACGGTCAAAAATCGTTAAATTCGTAAAAAAATATCCAGCACCTAAAACCACTAATACCAAGCCAATAGCCAAAAATCGATAGATTCGCTTCATTATTATCCCCTCTCTATGCTCGAATAATAACACTTCATCAAAACAATGCAACTTTCACTTTAATACGCATCAATACCTACCTACAACACGGTAACTTTAACTTTTAGCTTTGATTTAAATCATACTTTGCTAAGAAATCCGTTGCATTTTACTTTTATTATCTTAGTATTTTACTCAACTTCTAACTCTACCATTAATAAGGAGATTCATTATGTCTTTTGGAGATAAAAAATTAAGTGAAATCGCTGTCAGCGTACCCGGCTCAACTTCTCTACTTCGTGAATACGATTTGGATTTCTGCTGTGGTGGTTCCGATACACTTGCAAACGCAGCGGCAGAAAAAGGATTAAATTTAGCAGAAATTGAAACGCGCTTAACCGAGCTTCAAAACAGCAAAGCAGAAAACCCGGAAGAATATTGGGTTAATGCAACTTATCCTGAAATTATCGATCATATCTTAGTTCGCTACCATCAACGCCACCGCGAACAGCTTCAAGAATTAATTGTCTTAGCGGATCGCGTAGAAAGTGTTCATGGTGATCGCGATGATTGCCCTATCGGCGTAGCCGCAGAATTACGCAATGTCTATGAAGATTTAAGCAATCATATGATGAAAGAAGAGCATGTACTTTTCCCGATGATCAAAGCTGGCAACTATATGATGGCACAAATGCCAATTCGTATGATGGAAATGGAACACACCGAACACGGCGAACATTTGGAAGTATTAAAATCATTAACAAACAATATGACGCCTCCGGCTGATGCTTGCAATACATGGCGTGCGCTTTACAGCGGCATCCAAGAATTTGCAGATGATTTAATGATGCATATTCACCGTGAAAACAATATTTTATTCCCACGTGTTATTGCTGAAAATCACTAAGAGCAAATCATATAAAGAAAAAGGGCGAAATCATTCGCCCTTTAAATTTAGCTTAAAACTGACCGCACTTTATTTCTCTTCACTGCCTTTATATAAACGGTTTTTATATAAATAGCTGCCAAGTAAAGCATGTGCCAAGGCTTCTTTTTTCATTTCTTCCGGTACTTCTTTTTCAGTTAATGTGTCTTTTTCCTTATCGTAAACATAACCTTTTGCTTTGCTATTTGGGGTTTGGATAACGACATCATGATTACCTTTCATTAACGCTTGCGTTTGATCGAATTGCATAAAGGCACGATCAGGATTCACATCTTGCGTTAAATCAAAGCCAATCATTGGATAATTACCGCTTACGCCCGCAATAGAAAGCAAAGTCGTCGGCATATCAATTTGACTCACTAAACGACTGTCTCGGCGAGGCTCAACATGATCCCCTAAAATTAACGCTGGAATATGGAAATGCTTAATTGGTACTAAGCTTGCACCCGCTGCACGGGAATCATGGTCTGCAATCACCAAGAACACGGTATCTTTCCAATAATTAGATTGTTTCGCTAATTTGAAGAAATAACCAATGGCATAATCCGCATATTTTGCGCTGTTATTACGGGTTGCTTTTGGTTGTTCGTAAAGCTCAATTTTACCATCCGGAAATTCAAAAGGATCGTGATTGCTTGAACTGAATACTAAGCTAAAGAATGGTTTTCCTTCATTCTGTAATTGGGTAAAGGTTTCGTTCGCTTTATCAAATAAATCCTCATCACTCACGCCCCAAGTCGCAGTAAATTTCGGATTTTGATAATCCTTTTGATCGATAATATTTTGGAAGCCGTTGCCATAGAAGAAGCTTGCCATGTTATCAAAGTGCTTTTCACCACCATAAATGAAAGAAGTGTTATAACCTTGTTTAGCAAGTAAATCTGCAATGGTAAAGAAACCACTTTGACTGTTATTCAATTTCACTACCGCACGTGCTGGAGTTGGTGTGAAACCTGCTGTAGTAGCTTCAATACCACGTACAGAACGCGTACCAGTCGCATAGAGATTTTCAAATAACCAGCCTTCTTTGGCTAATTTATCAAATTCAGGTGAAAGTGGTTTTCCGCCTAATGTACCAACAAATTGCGCGCCAAAACTTTCTTCCAAAATAATGACAATATTTTTCGGTTTACCTTGGTAAGTGGCTTGGTTTTTCGTTAAGGTTGGAATCTTATCTGAAATATAATCACTTTCAGGACGGCCACGGCTTGTTTTAACAATACGCAACATTTCATCGGTATCCATTTTGCCATAGGCTTCTGAAGATGCCCCTTCGTCTTTAAATTGTTGGGCAGCATAAAGAACTGAGTAACCTGAATTCAACACAAGCGAATTCACTAAACCATCAGAGGAAAAAGCCACCATTGCAGGATTTACACCTCGGTGTTGAAAACTAGAACGAGCACCTAAAAAGGCAACCCCAATCACGAGTAATGCGACAACTGGGCGTAATTTCCAGCTCATTGAACGTAAGTTCTTCACCGCATAACCTGAGAGTTTCCAATAACAGAAGAAAGCCGTAACGGTAAAAATAAGGCTAAAAATGACCGCAGTTAAATGGCCTTCCATCAACATTGAAAAGACTTCTTTCGGATAAATTAAATATTCGATAAACAGACGGTTTGGACGGAAATCATAGGTTTCGATAAATGCCGGTGTCGCGAGTTCCATAAACAGAATAAACACACTACCAAGGGTAAGCCAGATACGTAAAATCATTTTCCAAATACGGCTATTATGAAATAACACCGTAAATAATGCTGGCACACCAAATAGATAACACAAAGCCACGATATCCATACGCAAGCCTTGTAAGAATAATTGCCCCCAGCCCGCTACCGCAGAGACGCGGTCTGCCTGCCAAATCGCAAGCCCAAGACGAGACAAGGTGAAAATAATCAGATTAATGATGACGAAGAGAAAAATCGGATATAAAGGAGAACGTGTTTGTTTCATTTTGACACTCATAAGTCCTAAGGGAATCGCTACCCTTTGATTAATTTAAGGCACGTGAATGTGCCATTCCTTCCATAGACAGACAAAAAAACACAAAGTGCGGTTAAAAATATCATCATTTTTGACCGCACTTTGAAAGAGAAAGACTAAGCTGCAACTAACGCTTTTAATTGTTTTTCATAAGCTGCCCAATCGGTAATTGGACGTGTTGCCACACCGGTTTCCATCGCTTTTTTCGCTACCGCAGAAGAGACGGTAAACAATAAGCGTGGATCAAATGGTGTTGGAATCACATAATCCGGTCCAAAAGATAACGCACCGTAATTTGAAATAATTTCTAACGGAACCGGTTCTTTCGCAAGACTCGCAATGGCATGAGAAGCCGCTAATTTCATTTCTTCATTAATCGCTGTTGCACCTACATCTAGTGCACCACGGAATAAGAATGGGAAACAAAGTACGTTATTTACTTGGTTTGGAAAGTCTGAACGACCAGTACAAACAATCGCATCTGGACGCACTGCTTTCGCTTCATCAGGTGTAATTTCAGGTACTGGGTTAGCCAATGCAAGAATTAATGGATTCTCCGCCATGGTTTTCACCATTTCAGGTTTTAACGCACCTGCTTTAGAACAACCTAAGAAGACATCTGCACCGTTAACCGCATCAGCTAATGTACGCCAGCCATTATCTTCAATCGCGTAAAATTGTTTGGTTTCATCCATGTTATCGCCACGGCCTTTGTAAATCACGCCTTTAGAGTCACACATGGTGATATTTTCTTTTTTGAACCCTAATGCACGAAGCAAGTTAGTACAAGCAATGGCCGAGGCACCTGCGCCATTTACCACTAAGCGAACATCTGCAATATTTTTACCAATAATTTCTAAACCGTTTAATGCTGCCGCACCGACGATAATAGCTGTACCGTGTTGGTCATCATGGAATACTGGAATTCCCATACGTTCACGCAACGCTTTTTCAATGTGGAAACATTCTGGTGCTTTGATATCTTCAAGGTTAATACCACCAAAAGTTGGTTCTAATGAAGCAATAATATCGATTAATTTATCAGGATCATGTTCATTGATTTCAATATCGAATACATTGATGCCAGCAAATTTTTTGAATAATACCCCTTTCCCTTCCATAACTGGTTTTGAGGCAAGTGCACCAATATTTCCTAAACCTAATACTGCTGTACCATTTGAAATCACGGCAACTAAATTAGCACGAGCGGTATAACGGCTTGCTGCTGAAGGATCTTTTTCAATTTCTAAGCAAGGCTCTGCAACACCTGGAGAATAAGCAAGGGCTAAATCATGTTGGGTTTCTAACGATTTGGTAGGGGTGACAGCAATTTTTCCTGGAATTGGGAATTCATGAAAATCTAATGCGGCTTGGCGTAATTGTTCGCTCATATAAAAATACTCCATTTTCACTTAGGCTAAATAAAATTTGCGCCATTATACTCTCTTTTTTAGAGAAATTTATGATATACCGCAAAAATTTTACAAAATGATTACAAAATATGAGTGAAATCGACTGCACTTTTTGTCTTTTCTTCACATTTTGAACCAAAAACGTTACTATGTCGCAAAAAAACATGCAGGATGTAAATAATGAGTTTGTTTTCTAAATTTAGAAGTGCCATCAATAAATTACAACGGAAAGCGATTAACAAAACCTTCCAAAAACGGTTAACCAACCAAGGCATGTCAGTAATTTCGGCTAACTGTGTCGGTGCATTTATTTTGCATGACCTCAATCAGCCTTTTAATTCTCCGTTTGTTAACCTTTATTTAGACCCAAGCGATTTTGTTCGCTATCTACAGAACATCACATTCTATCAAGCACAACCGCTTCAATTTATACAAACAGAAAAACCGTACCCAGTTGGTCTATTAGGTGATCTTAAAGTGCACTTTATGCACTACCATTCCGAACAAGAGGCGCGGGAAAAGTGGGAAGCACGCTCACAGCGTTTAGATCTCGATAATTTGTTTATTATGATGACAGATAAAGATGGTGGAAAAGGTGCCAAATATGAAGATTTGCAAGCCTTTGATAACTTGCCTTATCCAAACAAAGTCGTCTTTACCCACAAGCCATATCCCGAATTAAAATCCGCTTTCTACATTAAAGGCTTTGAAAACGAAGGCGAAGTGGGCGATTTATTTACTTTTTCCGGTTGGAATGGTGAAAAATATTACGATCAGTTTGATTACGTCAGCTGGTTCAATCAAAAATAAGAGTTTACGATGCGACTAGATAAATTTATTGCCGAGAATACAGGCTTAACCCGTTCACAAGCCACCAAGGCCATTCGCCAAAGTGCGGTCAAAATTAATGATGAAATTGTGAAAAATGGGGCGACCAAAGTTAGCCAAGAAGATGAGATTTATTTTGAAGATGAATTGTTGCCTTGGGTAGAAGAAGGCCAATATTTTATGTTGCATAAGCCTCAGGGCTATGTTTGCTCTCATGATGATGACGACTATCCTACTATTTATCAATTCTTTGAACCGCCTCTTTCTAGCAAATTACATAGTGCTGGACGGTTAGATGTGGATACCACAGGACTCGTGCTATTAACGGATGATGGTCAATGGTCACATCGTATTACTTCACCAAAACATCAATGCGAAAAAACCTATTTAGTCACTTTAGCTGACCCAGTTGAAAACCATTATGCTTCAGCTTGTGAAGAAGGTATTCTGTTACGTGGCGAAAAAGAACCCACTAAACCAGCAAAATTAGAAGTTTTAGATGATTACAACGTGAATCTAACTATCTCTGAAGGGCGCTATCACCAAGTGAAACGAATGTTTGCGGCACTTGGTAATAAAGTGGTTGCGCTACATCGCTGGAGAATTGGCAACGTTGAATTAGATGAAAGCTTAGAAGAAGGCGAATTTCGTCCACTCACTCAGGAAGAAATCGACAATTTAGTGAAATAATATGAGCCAAAATATTAAACCCACCTTTATTTTTATCGCCACGCTCGGCATCCTCTCGATGCTACCGCCTTTGGGCGTGGATATGTATATTCCGTCCTTTTTAAATATTGCTGAAGATTTAAATATCAACTCCGAGCAAGTTCAGCATACGCTGACATTCTTTGCTTACGGTATGGCAGCCGGACAATTATTTTGGGGACCTTTTGGCGATAGTTTTGGTCGTAAACCAATTATTCTGCTAGGTGTCATTATTGGCGCTATCACCGCTATTATTTTAACAGGCATTCATTCTATTGGTAGCTTCACTGCACTGCGTTTCATTCAAGGTTTCTTTGGCGCTGCACCCGTTGTACTTTCTGGGGCTTTATTACGGGATTTATTTAGCAAGGATCAGCTCTCTCGGGTCATGTCCACCATTACACTTGTCTTTATGATTGCACCGCTTGTTGCACCGGTGATTGGCGGATATATTGTGAAATTTTTCCATTGGCACATGATCTTTTATGTGATCGGTGCAATGGGATTTCTTGCTGCATTACTCGTCTTTTTCATTATTCCTGAAACCCATAAACAAGAAAATCGTATTCCCCTGCGCCTGAATATCATTGCCCGTAACTTTATGACACTTTCTAAACAAAAAGAAGTGTTAGGTTATATGGCGGCGGCTTCTTTTGGTTTTGGTGGCTTATTTGCTTTCGTCACAGCTGGTTCGATTGTTTATATAGGTATTTATGGCATTCCTGTCGATCAATTTGGCTATTTCTTTATGATCAATATCGCGATTATGACCGCTGCTTCTTATCTAAATGGGAAATTTGTATTGAAGCTAGGTGCTGAAACCATGTTACGAATTGGTATTGCCGTACAATTTATTTCAGGAATCTGGCTATTTTTAACCGCACTTTTTGATTTCGGTTTTTGGCCAATGGCTATTGGCGTAGCCTTTTTTGTTGGACAAAATCCATTAATCTCCTCCAATGCCACAGCCTCTATTCTAGAGAAATTTCCAACGATGGCGGGTACCGCAAATTCATTAATGGGAAGTGTACGTTTTGGTGTCGGTGCGGTGATGGGCTCCTTGGTAGCGAGCTTTAAAATGGAAACCGCTGCACCAATGCTCTATACAATGACAGCTTGCGTGGTCATTTCAGCCCTCTCTTATTACTTCCTGACTTATCGAAATGAACGATAAAGTGCGGTCAATTTGAACGTCATTTAAAATAACAAAGGCGGGATATCCCGCCTTTCTCATATTCCATCAAAATTTATTTCCAAATTCGATGATCTAATACTCGTTTTTTAATTTCAGGATAGAGGTCAATTTTAAATTCAGGCTCTTTTCCTGCTTTTAATTGGCGTTGATAGTCTTTCATTAACTTCCACACAATCGGAGAAAGTAAAACGATCGCGACTAAGTTAATAATTGCCATCACAGCCATCACAGTATCCGCAAAATTCCACACAACATTACCTGATTTTACCGAACCGAAATAAACGAAGAATAATACCGATAAACGGAATGCCCATACAAACCAAGTTTTATTTTTAATAAAGCGAATGTTACTTTCTGCATAAGCATAGTTACCGATAATAGAGGAATAAGCGAAAAGCAATAAAATGAAAGCTAAGAAGTGTACGCCAAACTCCCCAACATGATAACGCAATGCGTTTTGCGTTAAGGAAATACTTTTCAGTGTTTCACTGCCATAGTTATCAGAAAGCAGGATAATCACCGCCGTACAAGTACAGACGATCATGGTATCTACAAACACACCAAGCATTTGTACTAAGCCTTGACTAACTGGATGTTTTACATGAGCGGCAGCCGCTGCATTTGGGGCAGAGCCCATCCCCGCTTCATTAGAGAATAATCCACGTTTAATCCCCATCATCATGGCTTTGGAGACTAAAGCACCAAACATACCACCAGCGGCTGATTGGAAAGTAAAAGCACTTCTATAAATATTGGCTATTACCGCCGGAATCATATCAATATGCATACCTAAGATAATTACCGCCATGATTAAATAAAAGAGTGCCATCATCGGTACTACGCTACTAGAAATGGTCGCAATACGTTTTACGCCACCGAAAATAATTGCAGCAGTTAATACCACTAAAACCAGACCTACATATTCACCTTGCCAATTCCAAGCATTTTTAGTTGCTTCCACAATTGAGTTTGCTTGTACTGAATTAAATGCAAAACCAAAAGTAAAAATAAGTGATACCGCAAACGCTACTGCTAACCAACGAGATTTTAAACCTTGTGTAATATAGTAGGCTGGGCCACCACGGAAAGAGCCATCTTTATCTTGAATTTTGAATACCTGTGCTAAAGTCGATTCTGCAAAAGCACTCGACATCCCAATAAATGCCGTTACCCACATCCAGAATATTGCCCCTTCGCCGCCAAGTGCAATGGCTGTTGCCACACCACTGATATTACCTACGCCAACTCGACTGGCGAGCCCGGTTGCAAACGCTTGGAATGGCGTTAAAGAATTTCCCTCTGCTGCACGTCCAAACCACATTTCACGTATACTTGTAGGGAAAAGACGTAACTGCACTACCCCTGTAGTAATGGTAAAAAATAGACCTACACCTAATAAAATAACAATGGTGATATTCCATAATGGTTCATCAAAATGTTCGATAACCCATGTCAATCCCTGTTCAATCCAGTTCCCAAATTCTGTCAGCATAAAAACCTCACTAAAAAATCAATATTCTGATTGTAGAGAGACAAAAGAAAAAATCCAGTTTTCTTAAAGAAAAACTGGATTCTTATCCTATAATATAAAATTTATTCAAATTTTCACTATATTTTTAAATTAAATCTATTCACAGTTTAAAAATAACGCGGCTGCTCCACGAACACCACCGGAATCACCATGTTTTGCTTTTTTGATTGGTGGCACTTTTGCACTACGCATTAAATGAGCAGGCAATGCTTTTGGTAACGCTTCATAAAGATAATCAAAATTCGATAAACCACCACCGAGCACTATCATATGCGGATCAAATGCCGTGATAATGTTGCCGATAGAAATAGCCGCTAATTCAACAAAAATACGAACAAAATCAACCGCACTTTCCTCTTTCGCATAAAAGCGATCGATAATCTCTTTGGCTGATAACTCTTCCCCTTTTAAATCACGGTACAACATTTCAAAGCCGCGACCGGAAATATACGTATCTAAACAGGCCTGATTGCCACAACCACATTGGTAAATTGGCGCTTTATCCCAGCCCAATAGCTTTAAGGCATGATAATTTAATTGAAGGTGGCCTAACTCCCCTGCCATCCCGACTTGTCCTGAGTGAATTTTGCCATTAATTACAAAACCACCACCAAAGCCTGTCCCCAAAATAAGCCCTAATACAGAAGGATATTGAGTATTTTCCTCATCACAAGCTTCCGAGAGCGCAAAACAATTTGCATCATTTTCTGCTCGCACCTCACGATCTAAAACGCGTTCAAGATCGGCTAAAATCGGCTTATTATCTGCAACACGAATATTCGTCACTTCAGCAAGCCCGGTTGTTAAATTAACAAATCCTGGCAAGCCTAAACCTACTGTGCCTTTTTCACCAAAGTGGGCATCAGCACGTTCTACTAGCGTTTTGATCGCCTGTAACCAATCTTGATAATCTGTTTGTGGCGTTGGCACGCGCTCGGTATAAAGCTTTTCTAATTTTGCATTAAAAGCAGCTAATTCAATCTTTGTGCCACCGATATCAATACCGTAATACATATTGTCTCCTCAAAGAGCGGTCAAAATTGTTGGAACATATAGGCTGTATTCTCCTTGAAATCAAAATAAAAATCCATGACAAAAATCATATTTTCTACAAGCAATAAAAAAGACCGGCTTTATCACTAAAACCGGTCTTTGATGCTATTTATTGTTAAATAAGCCCTTCTTCTGTAAGAAACCAAAAATAATCAAATGAACAATCCATGCCGAAATTATCGCCACAAATAAATCAATTGGATAATGCATTCCAAGGCGGACTCGGCTAATCAACATTAATACGCCCCAAATGGTCATGGCTCCAATTAGCAATTCCGCTTTAAAAGAACGATTGCCTAATAATTGGCTAAACCCGACGGCTAACATTAACCAAGTGGCGGCAAAAATAGAATGTCCTGATGGGAAAGAATAACCTGTTTCATCTTCATAATGGGCTTTTAACCAGGCTGGTGTATCCGCTTGTGTAGAATAAAATTTATCCACTAATTTCGCACGCTCAGAACGATCTTGATGATAAAAAGCATCCGTAGTGCTTTCTGTTTTTTCTGCTAAATAGACGGTGAAAGGACGTGGCTCGGCAAAAACCGTTTTTAAACCTGTTTTAATCACTTGTGTGGATAATACCGACAGACCCATTACAATCACGCCCATAATCCACTGTTTACGATTTTCAAAAAGAAAACGGAAAAGTAAAGCAAACACACCACAGGTAATTAAAGCATAAGGCACACTACCGGTTTCGGTTAAAAGATAAAGCCAATAATCCCATTCCATTAATTGGTTATTTCCATGCCAATGATAAGCAAAACCCCAAACAAAAAATGGTACAAGACAAAGGAATAACGTATATAATGACAGCCTTTTAAACATTGTTGCCTCTTGATAATAAAAATAAAGTACATATTTTAGCAGAATAAAGTTGAAAAAGGATACGTTATGTCAAAAATCCAACTGGTTGCTCAAGCCAATTTGCCTACCGAATATGGCATATTTAAAATGGTCGGATTTGAATTTCCCGATACAAAAAAAGAACATGTCGCTTTAGTGATGGGTGATATTTCAAACCAAGATGAGCCTGTACTCGCCCGTATTCATTCAGAATGCTTAACGGGTGATGCATTACACAGTTTAAAATGTGATTGCGGTTTCCAGCTTGCAGCCGCATTACGTCAAATTAGTGAAGCGGGTCGTGGTGTGTTGATCTATCATCGTGAAGAAGGACGAGGCATTGGTCTAATTAATAAAATTCGTGCTTATTCGTTACAAGATCAAGGCATGGACACCATTGAAGCCAACCTTGCATTAGGCTTTAAAGCTGATGAACGTAACTTTAATGTGTGTGCCGATATGTTTGAATTATTAGGTGTGAAGCAAGTGCGCTTGATGACAAACAACCCGCAAAAAGTAGAAACCATGAAAAAAGCGGGAATTAATATCGTAGAACGTGTACCGTTGAATGTAGGTGAAAACCGTTACAATACGAAATATCTTGATACTAAAGCAAAAAAAATGGGCCATTATATTGTGCATAATAATGAAGAACATTTAATGACTTGCCCACATTGTCAAGAAGAAGTGATTTAATAAAAAAGCCATACAACTGTATGGCTTTTCTTTTATCAAAACAATTATTGATTAACGCCCCAATGACGAGTGTCTTTATCAAATTTCATGCCTGAATGCGATCCTTCCGAACCATTAAAATAAACGTCTTTATTTGCGCAAGCTGAAATCACTAATGCACCAATAACGATAAGAATTAATTTTTTCATTGTATTTACCTTTTTTAAAACTAGCTTACCGAAATTGTATCACAATTTTCTCCGTTTTTTCCTGCTTAAATTAGTCCTTTTCTTGCAAAATTTATCTTTGACTTCTACAATACCGCCTCATTTTTAACCTTGTAGTTCGCAAACCTCCTACATAAAAAAACTAGGTATCCTATGAATATTTCAAATCCTAATCTCAACCGTAAAGCCCTTGTGATCTTCTCTGGTGGACAAGATTCCACAACCTGTTTAATTCAAGCCATTACTGAATATGGCGTGCAAAATGTCGAAACTGTCACCTTTCAATACGGCCAGCGCCATGCCATTGAATTAGAAAAAGCCCGTTGGCTCACCAAAGATCTCGGCGTAAAACAAACATTGATTGATACATCCGTCATCAAATCTATTACCCATAATGCTTTAATGGATGCCAATGCAGATATTGAACAAAAAGACGGTGAATTACCTAATACCTTTGTAGATGGCCGAAATGCGCTCTTCTTATTATATGCGGCGATTTACGCAAAAGGACAAGGTATTAATGACATTATCACAGGCGTCTGTGAAACAGATTTCAGTGGCTATCCGGACTGTCGCGATGTATTTATCAAATCCATGAATGTCACCCTTAATTTAGCCATGAATTATCCGTTCAATTTAAAAACACCGCTAATGTATCTCACCAAAACACAAACTTGGGCATTAGCTGATGAATTAGGTGCGTTAGATTATGTTCGTCAGCATACCCACACTTGCTATGAAGGTGTTGAAGGTGGCTGTGGAGAATGCCCGAGCTGCAAATTGAGAGATAAAGGCTTGCAGGAATATTTAGCAACAAAAGCAAAAGTTTAGTATTGAGATAACTCAATCTATAACAGACTAAATAGATTCAAATAACCCAAAGTGCGGTCAAAATTCACGTCAAATTTTGACCGCACTTTTCCTTGATATAGTATCCTTATCTTTTCTCATCTTTGATTTTATAAACGCGTCATTTTTTGATAAAATCACGCTAATTTTTTATAAATAAGTAACTAATTTTAAAAATGACTACAAATTATTCTGCTCAAGAAATTACGGTTCTGAAAGATCTCGAACCGGTGCAAATTCGCCCCGGCATGTACACGGACACCACCCGTCCAAATCACCTTGCTCAAGAAGTTATTGATAACAGTGTGGACGAAGCCCTTGCAGGTTTTGCTACTAAAGTTGAAGTAATTTTACACGCTGATCAATCACTTGAAGTCATTGATAATGGTCGCGGGATGCCAGTTGATATCCATCCAACGGAAGGCGTTTCGGGTGTCGAAGTAATCTTAACCAAACTTCACGCTGGCGGTAAATTCTCAAATAAAAACTATGAATTTGCTGGTGGTTTACACGGGGTGGGGATTTCAGTCGTCAATGCCCTTTCTGAACGCGTTGATATTCAAGTTAAACGTAACGGTGAAGTGTATAAAATTGCCTTTGAAAATGGCGCAAAAGTAGAAGAATTAGAAGTTATTGGGACTTGTGGCAGACGAACAACTGGAACCACCGTTCACTTCAAACCGAATCCAAAATATTTCGATAGCAAGAATTTTTCTGTTAGTCGTTTACGCCACTTATTACGTGCGAAAGCGGTGCTTTGTTCAGGCTTAGAGATTAAATTTGTCGATAAAGTGAATAACACCGAAGATGTGTGGTGTTATCAAGATGGTTTATCCGATTACTTAACCGAAGCGGTGAATGGTTTTGAAACCTTGCCTGAAAAACCTTTTGTTGGTGAATTTAAAGGCTCCACCGAGGCAGTAAGCTGGGCATTATTATGGTTACCTGAAGGTGGCGAGATTATTGCAGAAAGTTATGTAAACTTGATTCCAACAGTACAAGGCGGAACACACGTAAATGGTCTTCGCCAAGGGTTGCTCAATGCCATGACTGAATATTGTGAATTCCGCAATAAATTACCACGCGGCGTAAAATTAACAGCAGACGACATTTGGGATCGCTGTGCTTACATTCTTTCACTGAAAATGCAAGATGCCCAATTTGCAGGGCAAACGAAAGAACGCTTATCTTCTCGTCAAAGTGCGGTCTTTGTTGCGGGTGTTTTAAAAGACGCCTTCAGTTTGTGGTTAAACCAGAACGTACAAGATGCGGATCGCTTAGCTGAAATGGCCATTAGCTCTGCACAACGTCGTTTAAACGCTGCAAAAAAAGTCGTACGTAAAAAATTAGTCAGCGGTCCTGCTCTACCGGGTAAATTAGCCGATTGTGCATCACAAAATTTAGAAAAAACCGAATTATTCTTAGTAGAAGGTGACTCTGCGGGCGGCTCAGCCAAACAGGCTCGTGACCGTGAATATCAAGCAATCCTGCCGTTACGTGGAAAAATCTTAAATACTTGGGAAGTGGCTAGTGATCAAGTACTTGG
Organism: uncultured Haemophilus sp.; assembly: GCA_963517645.1. Classification (GTDB taxonomy): domain Bacteria; phylum Pseudomonadota; class Gammaproteobacteria; order Enterobacterales; family Pasteurellaceae; genus Haemophilus_D. The sequence goes on from CAUQGU010000009.1 coordinate 28,107, forward strand.
CTCAACGGAAATTCATGATATTGCAGTGGCGCTTGGTATCGATCCTGATAATGAAGATTTATCTCAACTTCGTTATGGTAAAGTCTGCATTTTAGCCGATGCGGACTCTGATGGTTTGCATATTGCTACTCTACTCTGTGCACTCTTTTTACGTCATTTCCCGAAATTGGTAAAAGATGGGCATGTTTATGTGGCAATGCCACCACTCTATCGTATCGATTTAGGCAAAGAAGTGTTTTATGCCCTCGATGAAAACGAAAAAGAAGCGATTTTAGAACGCTTAAAAGGTAAAAAAGGTACCTTAAACGTACAACGCTTCAAAGGTTTGGGTGAAATGGATCCATCACAACTACGTGAAACCACCATGGATCCGAATACACGCCGTTTAGTTCAATTAACCTATGAGCTAGGTGAAGATCAAGGGGCAGAAACATTAGAATTAATGGATATGTTACTCGCCAAAAAACGAGCGGAAGATCGCAAAAATTGGTTGCAAACCAATGGAGATCAAGTAGATTTAGCTGTTTAATTATTTGAGGTTAATCATGAACGAACAACGTCGAGATTTTTTTAAGAATAGTGCACTAGGCCTAGCAACAATTACATTAGGTGCAGGTTTAAGCCTTGTTCCTTCTGCTAAAGCAGAGGAAAAGCCCTCTAATACGGCAACCACTGCGGTTGAAAAATTACCTGAAATTGAAGCTGAACTGACGCTTGCGCCAAATGTACCAAAACCGATTGAACGTAACTATCCAGCAAAAGTCGTGGTAAAACTGACCGCACTTGAGCAAATTATGGATTTGATGGATGGTGTGCAATTTAAATTCTGGACATTAAACGGTAGCGTGCCTGCCCCATTCATTCGTGTACGCGAAGGCGATATGGTAGAAGTCCAACTTTCCAATTCAGCGAGTTCAATGATGCCGCACAGTATCGATTTCCATGCTGCCGCTGTGCCAATGGGCGGCGCTATCGCAAGTGAAACCCCACCAACACGTACATCAACCTTCCAATTTAGAGCGTTACGTTCTGGCATTTATTTGTACCACTGCGGCAGTCAACCTGTGGATATTCACCTTGCTAAAGGGATGTATGGTTTAGTTTTAGTTGAGCCAAAAGAAGGTTTACCAAAAGTGGATCGCGAATTTTACATTATGCAAAGTGAATTCTATACCAAAGGCGAGTTTGGCGATCCTGGCTTGCAACCATTCAGTATGCAAAAAGCCATTGATGAACGTCCTGAATACGTACTCTTCAACGGCAAAGTCGGTGCAACCATGGATGAAAATGCCTTAAAAGCGAAAACCGGTGAAACCATTCGTCTATTCGTAGGAAATGCAGGGCCTAATTTATGTTCTTCTTTCCACTTAATTGGTGCAGTATTTGACAATGTATATGTAGAAGGCGGCACACTTGTTAATCACAATGTTCAAACAACCTTGATTCCATCTGGCAGTGCCACTATGGTAGAAACTCGAATTGATGTGCCGGGTACTTATGTCTTTATGGATCATTCCATTTTCCGCGCAGTAAACAAAGGTACAATGGGACATATTGTGGTTGAAGGCGAAAAAAATCCGAATATTTATTCCGGCAAATTAAAAGATGAAGCCTTTAAAGAAGCCAATCCACAAAAACCGCAACCTGTTCCTTACGAAATTGACAGTCATAAAGGAATGGATATGGGACATTCTCCTCACGAACATTCCGATGGGAATTCCGGTGCAACAAGAAAATAGATTAGAAGAATATGAGCAATATTAACTACGAAGGCATAGAGCAGATGCCACTTCGCACCTTTACAGAAAAGGCTTATCTTAATTATTCAATGTACGTCATCATGGATCGTGCATTGCCTTTTATTGGCGATGGCTTAAAGCCCGTCCAACGCCGTATTGTCTATGCGATGTCTGAACTGGGGTTAAATGCCGCGGCAAAATTTAAAAAATCCGCACGTACTGTTGGTGATGTGTTAGGTAAATTCCATCCTCATGGTGACTCGGCTTGTTATGAAGCCATGGTATTAATGGCTCAGCCCTTTTCTTACCGCTATCCTTTAGTGGATGGTCAAGGAAACTGGGGGGCGCCAGATGATCCTAAATCATTCGCGGCAATGCGTTATACAGAATCTCGCCTGTCCAAAATTTCTGAAATTCTATTAACTGAATTGGGTCAAGGCACTGTTGACTTTCAACCAAACTTTGATGGCACCTTAGAAGAACCACAATATTTGCCTGCACGTTTGCCTCATATTCTTTTGAACGGTACCACTGGGATTGCCGTAGGAATGGCAACAGATATTCCTCCACACAATATTAATGAAGTAGCAGATGCAGCTGTCCTGTTATTAGATAATCCAAAAGCAGGATTAGATGATGTACTCAATATCATTCAAGGCCCGGATTTCCCAACTGAAGCGGAAATTATTTCCCCTAAAGATGATATTCGCAAAATGTATGAAACCGGTCGTGGTTCTATCAAAATGCGGGCAACATGGCATAAAGAAGACGGTGAAATCATCATTAGTGCACTTCCTCATCAATCTTCACCATCAAAAATCATTGCGCAAATTGCTGAGCAAATGACAGCAAAAAAATTGCCAATGGTGGAAGATATTCGTGATGAAGCAGATTACGAAAATCCTGTGCGTATCGTGCTTGTACCACGTTCAAATCGCGTTGACACAGATGCCTTGATGGCGCATTTATTTGCGACGACTGATCTTGAAAAAAGCTATCGTGTGAATATGAATATGATCGGGCTTGATCATAAACCAGCCGTGAAAGGCTTACTTCAAGTCCTAACTGAATGGCTGACATTCCGTCGCACTACCGTGACTCGTCGTTTACAACATCGTTTGGATAAAGTACTCGCTCGTTTACATATTTTAGATGGTTTAATGATTGCCTTCCTCAATATTGATGAAATCATTGAGATTATTCGTACTGAAGACGAACCTAAACAAGTTTTAATGACTCGCTTTAACTTAAGTGATGAACAAGCAGAAGCCATTTTAAACTTACGTTTACGCCATTTAGCTAAATTAGAAGAACATCAATTACAAGCTGAAAAAGATAAACTCGAAGAAGAGCGGTCAAATTTAGAGTTAATTTTAGGATCTGAGCGTCGCTTAAATACTTTGATCAAAAAAGAAATTCAAGAAGACGCAAAAAAATACACCAGCCCTAGAATGTCTCAATTAGTTGAACGTGAAGAAGCAAAAGCCATTTCTGAAAGTGAAATGACTCCGGCTGAACCCGTTACTGTTATCTTATCTGAAATGGGATGGGTACGCTGTGCAAAAGGGCATGACATTGATCCGGCAGGCTTAAGTTATAAAGCAGGCGATAAATATCTCGCTCACGCTTGTGGTAAAAGCAATCAACCCGTAATCTTTATTGATAGTACTGGTCGTAGCTACGCTTTAGATCCATTAAGCTTGCCTTCTGCGCGTTCCCAAGGTGAACCGCTCACCGGTAAACTTACATTACCAGCTGGTGCGACTATTGAACAGGTTATTATGGAACCTGAAAAACAAGAATTATTGATGGCATCAGATGCAGGATACGGTTTTATTTGCAAATTTGAAGATTTAATTGCACGCAATAAAGCAGGAAAAGCCTTGATTTCTTTGCCAGAAAATGCGAAAGTCTTGAAACCTGAGACACTTTCCGAGTCGGCCTCACTTCTTGTGTCCCTCACTTCAGCGGGTCGAATGCTGATTTTTCCGGTACGGGATTTACCGGCATTATCAAAAGGGAAAGGCAACAAAATAATCAGTATTCCAGCAGCGAATGCAAAAGCGCGGTCAGAATTATTGGTGAAATTGTTCTTAATTTCAGAGCAAGCCAGCCTTGAGTTCCATTCCGGTAAACGAAAAATCACATTAAAACCGGAAGATCTGCAAAAATTCCGTGCGGAACGCGGCAGAAAAGGCTCCCAATTACCACGTGGATTACATAGCAATGTTGATATTGTGGTAGTTGAACCCGAACACAACTCATAAGAATTCTCGAAACCAAACTAAATAGGAGGATATTTCGTGAATATTGTTTTTGATACCTATCAAACTCTTGCTTTAGCAAGCTTTGTATTATTACTCGGTTATTTTCTAGTAAAGCGTATTCGCGTTTTACAAACATTCAATATCCCGGAGCCTGTCGTTGGCGGCTTTATTGTGGCTATTGCACTAACCATTTTATACAAAGTAAATGGCACTTCATTCACTTTTGAGAAAAGCTTACAAACATCTATGATGTTGGTATTCTTCTCCTCTATCGGTTTAAGTGCAAACTTTGCTCGCTTAATTAAAGGCGGAAAACCATTAGTTATCTTCCTCTTGGCAGCGGCAATACTCATTGTTTGCCAAAATATTATCGGTATTCTGGGTACTCAATTATTAGGCATTGATCCTGCTTACGGTTTACTTGCCGGTTCAGTTACCCTAACTGGTGGTCATGGTACAGGTGCGGCATGGGCAGAAACTTTCACTAAAGAATTTAATCTACCTGCTGCGACAGAAATCGCCATGGCATGTGCCACATTCGGTTTAGTCTTTGGTGGTATCTTAGGTGGTCCAGTATCTCGTTATTTATTAAATCATCAAAAACAAGGTGAGAACCCAGAGAATGATGAAGTAGATGACGTACAAGAAGCATTTGAGCACCCAACTTATAAACGTAAAGTGAATGCACGCTCAATCATTGAAACCATCGCGATGCTTTCTTTATGTTTACTCATCGGTCAATATTTAGATGGCTTAACAAAAGGTACACACATTCAATTACCAACATTCGTATGGTGTTTGTTTACAGGCGTAATCATTCGCAACAGCTTAACCCACTTATTCAAATTCCAAGTGGCTGATTCAGCGATTGATGTATTAGGTAGCGTAGGTTTATCTATCTTCTTAGCCATTGCTTTAATGTCTCTCAAACTTTGGGAATTAGCAGGTCTTGCAACAGATGTATTAGTTATCTTAGCGGTTCAAGTTGTCTTCATGGCTTTCTTCGCTATCTACGTCACATACCGTATGATGGGTAAAGATTATGATGCAATTGTATTAAGTGCGGGTCACTGTGGTTTCGGTCTAGGTGCAACACCAACAGCCGTCGCTAACATGCAAGCGATTACCAGTCGTTTCGGACCATCTCACAAAGCGTTCTTAATCGTACCAATGGTAGGGGCATTCTTTATCGACTTATTAAATGCCGGTATCTTAAAAATGTTCTTAAGCGTTGTTGAAACGCTTCACTAATAAAACGTGAAAAAGAAAGGCTGACATTTTGTCAGCCTTTTTATTTACTTGCTACTCAGTAAGTGTCTTCACTAAATCCATCACAAATTCTAACCGCACTTTGTTTTCTGGAAGGGCTTTCACAAACTTAAATTTCAATGGACCATCAAAGCGATAAACAATTGGATTTTGTTGAATTAATTTGATGAATTTTTCAGGATCAACTTTTGCTGAAGGAGAGAATTCAATAAAGCCACCTTGAGCCCCTGCATCGATTTTCAGCACTTTTAATGGTTTCACCATTAAACGCATCTCAGCAATTTGTAAAAGATTTTTAGTTGCTTCAGGTAATAGGCCAAAGCGATCAATTAATTCAACTTTTAATTCATCTAGCTCTTGTTTACTCTCCGCTGCTGCAATACGTTTATAGAATGACAAACGCATATTCACATCGCCAAGATAATCATCTGGCAATAAAGCTGGAATACGTAGCTCAATTTCAGCTTGTTGGTGCGTAATCTCTTCTAATGAAGGCTCTCTGCCCTCTTTTAAGGCTTTCACTGCCGCATCAAGTAATTCCATATAAAGTGAAAAACCGATACTTTCAATTTGCCCACTTTGTTCATTTCCTAATAATTCACCGGCACCGCGAATTTCTAAATCGTGCGTCGCAAGAATGAAACCTGCACCTAAATTATCTAAACTTTCTAATGCCTCTAAACGACGTTTCGCATCTTTCGTCATTAATTTCGGCGGCGGTGTCAGCAAATAGGCATAAGCTTGGTGGTGAGAACGCCCTACTCGACCACGCAATTGGTGAAGCTGAGCTAAACCAAAATTATCTGCACGTTCAATAATGATCGTATTTGCCGTTGGTACATCAATCCCCGTTTCAATAATAGTGGAACAAACTAATACGTTATAACGTTGATGATAAAAATCACTCATCACTCGTTCAAGTTCTCGTTCTCGCATTTGACCATGACCAATCACGACACGCGCCTCAGGCACAAGTGCGGTCAGTTTTTCAGCCGTATTTTCAATACTCGCCACATCATTATGTAAATAATAAACTTGACCACCACGCAAAATCTCACGCAGAATCGCTTCACGAATAATTAAATCATCTTTCTGGCGAACAAACGTTTTGATACTTACTCGGCGAGCCGGTGGTGTCGCAATAATAGAAAGATCGCGAATACCATTCATCGCCATATTCAAAGTACGAGGAATTGGTGTTGCGGTAAGCGTTAAAATATCAATATTCGCTCTAAGTTGTTTAATTTTTTCTTTTTGTCCCACACCAAAACGATGTTCTTCATCAATGATGAGTAGGCCAAGATCAGAAAACTTCACATCGGATTGAATCAATTTATGAGTGCCAATCAGAATATCGACTTTTCCTTCGGCTAAATTTTCTAAGATTTGTTTTTGCTCTTTAGCTGTTTTAAAGCGAGAAAGCACTTCCACATTAACCGGCAAATTAGCAAAACGATCTTTAAAATTCTCGTAATGCTGTTGAGCTAACAAGGTTGTTGGAACCAATACGGCGACTTGTTTATGATTCATGACTGCCAAAAATGCGGCACGCATCGCCACTTCAGTCTTACCAAAGCCCACATCACCACAAACCAAACGATCCATCGCTTTAGGCTGACACATATCTGAAATGACTGCGTTAATCGCCATGGCTTGATCGTGCGTTTCTTCAAACGGGAAGGTTGCAGCGAATTGCTGGAATTCCTCACGATCATATTTAAACCCAAAGCCTTTTTTCACTTCTCGTTGGGCATATACATCAAGTAATTCAGCGGCCACATCGCGAATTTTTTCTGCGGCTTTTTGACGCGTTTTCGCCCACGATTCATTACCTAATTTATGCAATGGTGCGGTTTCATCTGAGCCACCGACATAGCGACTAATTAAATGAAGAGAACCAACAGGCACATAAAGTTTGGATTCATTCGCATAATTGATCAGCAAATATTCTGCTTTTAAGCCGCCCGTATCAAGCGTGACCAAACCACCATAACGTCCAACACCATGATCTAAATGTACAACGGGCTGCCCAATTTTTAATTCAGCTAGATTACGCACTAAGGTATCAGGATTGACCGCCTTACGTTTATCACGCTGACGTTGCTGTACTCGCTCGCCTAAAATTTCATGTTCAGTAATGACGGCGAGTTTAGCTTCATCAAAAATAAAACCTTGCTCAAGACGACTTACCCACAGATTAAACTTGTCTTGATTGGCTTCAAATAAGGTTTTAATTTGTTTTGGTTTAATTTTTAAGGGTGAAAGTAAATCCAGTAAGGTTTCACGTCGTCCTTCGGTTTCAACTGAAAATAAAACATTTCCTTTAAAATGCTCAATAAACTGACGAAGTTGGGATAACGGTTCTTTTTGCTGTGATTGAATGGTCACGGCTGGTAATGCGGACACCGCTAAATTTTTCTGACGAACAGATGACCGCACTTTTTCTGCTTTAAAATTAATTTTAGGATAATTTTTTAATGCATGGTTTACTGCATCAATGCTGAGCCACAAACGTTCTGGCGGTAAAAGAGGACGCATTGGATCAACTTTTCGATGCTCATATCGCTGTTTGGCATCAAGATAAAAACGTTCACCTTGTGCTTGATTTGTTTCCATATCCACAAACAACGTTTTTTCGGGTAAGTAATCGAACAATGTTGCCATTTCATCAAAGAATAACGGCTGCCAATATTCAATCCCTGAAATTAGTGTGCCTTTACTGATTTGCTGATAAATATGTTCTGGATCACGACGAATTTCACCAAAGGTTTCTCTAAATTGTGTGCGGAAAAATTCAATGCTTTTCTCATCGGTTGGAAATTCGTGTGCAGGTAATAAATTAATAGATTGAATTTCATCTAACGTTCGCTGCGTATCGACATCAAAAGTACGAATCGAATCAATTTCATCATCAAAAAAATCTAAGCGAAATGGAACCGCACTTCCCATCGGGAAAAGATCTAAAAGTGATCCGCGCACAGCATATTCGCCATGTTCTAGCACTTGTTCTACAGAGCGATATCCTGCTGACTCTAATTGTAATCGTAATTTTTCAATGACCAGACGGTCGTCTTTTTTAATCAAAAGGACATTATGCTGTAGATATTTCGGTGGACACACGCGCTGCATTAATGTGCTAATCGGCAAAACAAAGATGCCTTTTTTAGTATTTTGCAAATGAAATAGCGCACTTAAACGAGAAGAAATAATTTCTTGATGAGGCGAAAAAGAATCGTAAGGCAATGTTTCCCAATCAGGAAAAAACTGAACGGGCTGAGAAGTTAAATCCGGTAAAACTTGTGATAAACGAACCGCACTTTTAGTATCCGGTGTCACGACCACTGTCAATCCATCATATTGCTCTGCAATTTCACTAACCGCAAGTGCATCTGCACTCGCCAATACATTGCCAAGAATTTTATGGTCATTGGGCTGAGTAGGAATATCAAAATTAAAATAGGTTGTTTTCATAAGTGCGGTCAATTTTTATCTCATTTTTTGCGTGAACAGCTGATTAGTTTAGCAAATTCACTCTACTTTTCAATAATTATCTGTATAAAAAAACAGGGCTGATTTAACCCTGTTTTCTCTTATTTTTTGAGTGGTTCAAGTGGCTTCTCTTTTTTTACATGACCATCATCATCGAATTCGATACGTGGCATACAACCTCGACAAGCTCCTTTATCTAAACCGAGTTCTTTGCAAAACTTATTATATTCATCTACGGCTTTGCGAAACCAACCTTTTTTTTCTTGTTCGCTCATCTTGCCTCCTTTTTTAATTTTTGTGCAATTTCCGAACGTAATGATTTTAACCCATTTTTCTTACTATAGGGTATCTGTTTTGTGATGAAATAATCTCGCATTAAAGGACAATCTTTTTCATCTAAATTCATTAAAAATCGACGAATTGCCGGCAAAGCGGAAGCTAAAGTGCGGTGAAAATAAGCGAAGTTTTTTAGGCTTAACCAATCTTCATCAAGCAATTCCCAATCTACTGATGTGGTATTAAATTCCTGAGCAAGTGGATTGAAAGACAAAGGCATATTCCGTTGAAAAGATTGCTTTGCTTCTCTTTCTAATTCAATCCCTTGTGCAGAAAGCCCTTTTAGAGCAATAGCTGAATAACAACCACTGCTCGCCTCTAAATGCTCGCCCAAATGAACAAGAGAAAAACCGCATTTCTGCCAAAATTGAGCCAGTTCTTTTGTATAACCAAAACTCACTGATAAATAATCAACATCGGCATTTTGTGTGATATATTCAATGAGTTGTGTACCAATACCATGCTGCTGCCACATAGGCTGAACCGCAATTCTTGAAATGCGT
>CAUQGU010000010.1:0-33281 GCA_963517645.1 uncultured Haemophilus sp.
CACGAATACTTTCCGCATTTTTAAAGGTTATAATGCCTGAACAAGAAATATAAAACCCTAAATCAAGTGCCTTTTTCGCAAAATCCAAGGTTTCCGTAAAACAATGAATTAATCCACCACACTTTTCTGCCTGGTGCTCACGCAACATGGCAATGGTATCTTCTGGCGCTGAACGAGTATGAATAATCACGGGTTTATCCACTTCATTAGCAATTCTGATTTGATCCGCAAAAACCGTTTGCTGCAATGCCTTATTATCTGCACTGTAATAATAATCCAAACCAATTTCGCCAATTGCGATCACTTTTTTATCTTGGGATAAACGTAATAAACGATCGGCATCGTAAGGTTCTTCTTCAAGATCTAGTGGATGTACACCGCAAGCCAAAGACACATTCGGAAATTTTGCTAACTCAGGGTAAGCTTTTTCAAAACGGCTTAATGTTACGCCAATCGCCAATAAATGCTTCACATCTCGTGCTTGGGCTTTGGCCACAACATCAGCAATATCTTTGTGTAAATTTTCATAATCCAATGCATCTAAATGGCAATGGGAATCTACGATAAACATAATTTATTTAGTCCTTAAATACGTCGGTAATTAACTTCGTCAAACCATCTAGTAACATTAATTCTGTATTAACGCCATTGATAGTGAGTAAATCCGAGCGTACTTTTTGCATAATTTTATTTGCGGTTAATAACCCAAGCGCAGTTTGCTCGTCTGCAAATTGAGTTACCCCCGTTTTAAGATCAAGTGTTTGCCAGCCACTCTGAATTTCGAGTTTGTATTTAATAGCATCGCTTAAAAACGCTAAAATCCAATCCACTTGCTGTACGGTGCGTTCTTTTTCAAAGAAAGGCAAAATTTCCAAAGGTGAACGACGACGATAAAACAGCCAAAATTGACGTAGGAAATTTTTTCTCTGTTCAATTAATCCTTGCTGGAGCGTTTCCAATGCTAACAGTGGACGACCCAAATTCATCGCAAGTGCGGTTAATAATTCAGATGTTTCTGCCTGAAATTGAGAAGAAAGCCAATTTAGGGCTTCCGCCTCTGCTGGCAAAGGCACATTCCACACTTGGCAACGACTGTAAATAGTCGCTAACAATGAAGAGGAGGGTTCTGTTTGCAATAAGAAATACGTATTCGGACGCGGCTCTTCCAAGGTTTTGAGCAACGCATTAGCCGCAGCCTCTGTAAGACGCTCTGCATCTTGGATATACACTAATTTATTGCCATTTTGTTGCGCATGTTGGCTGACAATCTCATTAATTGCCCGCACCTGATCAACTCCAATGTCTTTGCCTTCTTGAGAGGCTAAAACATGAAAATCAGGGTGACTGTGCGCTGCCATTAAATAGCAAGCATGACAATGGCCACAAGGTGCATTATCTGGCGTTTGACACATAATGTGTTTTGTCAAAGCCTCAAACAAACCTTCAGCACCGAGACCTTGATCAGCTTTAATCAATAATGCATGATGCCCCAAACCTTCGCTAAAAGTTTGGCTAATTTTGTGATAAGTAGGCACTACCCAAGGATAAAGTTCGCTCATCTTGTTTGTGAAACCCACCAATTTTTGACCGCACTTTGTATGTCTGCTTGTACTTGCGCCAAAGGCTGGCCCGCATTAATAATGGCGGCTTTCGGATTGTTCTGTACCAATTCCAAATAACGTTGGCGGGTACGATGGAAGAAATCGAGTCCTTGTTGTTCAATGCGGTCTAATTCGCCGCGTCCTCTAGCACGAGCAAGCCCCTCAGCAGGATCAATATCTAAATAAAGCACAAAATCAGGCTCAAAATCGCCCAATACCATATTTTTTAAATTCGCCATAAGCGCTTGGTCAAACTGACGCCCACCGCCTTGATAGGCTTGTGAAGACATATCATGACGATCACCCAGCACAATTTTGCCTGCAGCCAATGCTGGCTTAATCACATTTTCTACCAATTGAATTCGTGCCGCATAAAACATCAATAATTCCGCTTTATCCGTAACAGGTTCTTCTGTTTCATGTTTAATTAAATGGCGCAATTTTTCTGCTAATGGTGTACCACCCGGCTCACGAGTAAATACGATATCATTTACACCAAGGGATTTTAATGTATCCACCACCGTTTGCATGGCGGTACTTTTACCTGCACCTTCTAGCCCTTCAATGACGATAAATTTGCCTTGCATTAGTTGGCTCCTTTTTGTTGGCTACGATACCAACGTAAATATTCTTGCACTGCTTTATTATGCTCGTTCAGATTACGAGTAAATTTATGACCGCCACTTCCATCGGCAACAAAATAATAAAAGTCCGTTTTTGCTGGATGAGCCACGGCCTGCAAAGCACTTTCACTCACCATCGCAATTGGTGTTGGTGGTAGCCCCTCAATCATATAGGTATTGTAAGGGGTCATCGTTTCCAAATCTTTTTTACGAATATTGCCGGTATAACGCTCACCCATTCCATAAATCACGGTTGGGTCAGTTTGAAGTTTCATATTGGCTTTTAAACGATTAATAAATACGGAAGCCACTTGTGGGCGCTCCGCCGCAATCCCCGTTTCTTTCTCCACAATAGAAGCCAAAATCAACATTTGATAAGGATCCGCTAATGGGAGATTTTCATCGCGTTCACTCCATGCTTTATCCAAGGCTTTTTGTAGACGAGTAGTTGAACGTTTTAATAATTCAAGATCAGTCGAATTTGGGGTGTAATTATAGGTATCAGGATACAACCAGCCATCCATGTTATTCCATTCGTAAACGGCTTTTGCAACGGCTGGAATATCTAATAACGCCATAATTTCTTTATCACTTTTACCTTGCAAGGTTTGTTTTAAGTGCGGTGCGCTTTCAAGGTTTTTACGCCATTCCTTGAACGTTTTACCTTCAATAAACTTCACACTAAATTGCGCTTCCTTGCCAGAATTAATCATATCCAATAAATCTTGCAACGTTTTCACACCCGTTAAAGAATAAGTCCCCGCTTTCACTTTGTTGAGCTGCGGTTGTAATTTCAATAACCAAGGCAATAAATCGGCATGTTCAAGAATTTTTTCTTGCTCTAATAAAGCGGCGAGCTTACTGCCAGTAGTACCTCGCTCAATTGTCAGCAATTGATCTTGCGTGACATTCACCGGTGTATGAACAAACTCAGTTAATTTTTGATAACCCCAAAAACCAACACCACCAAGAATTAACAAGAGAATCAGTAAAAAGACAAAAAATTTTTTCATGCGTCACTCATTTTATAAAAACGACAAAAGGGGCAAAAATGCCCCCTTATTCTAACGGTTTCTGTTACTTATCGAAATATTGAATATCAGCATTTTTACGTAATGCTTTCACCCAGTCTTTGGTTGCATCTTGTAATTGGCTATTCACGATTTGTTCGTAAGCTTTTTGACGATAGGCATCTTCTGTTTTATCACCATCACGACTACCGGTTACTTCGAGAATATGCCAACCAAATTCAGATTTAAATGGAGCAGAAACAGTACCTTGTGGGGTTGTTTCAACCATTTTTGCAAATGGACCTACATAAGCTTCAGGGAAAGCATAGCCTAAACTTCCACCATTCGCACCTGATAAATAATCTTTAGAGTATTTTAATGCCGCATCAGCAAATGTCATTTTGCCCGAAATAATCTCGCTACGAATGCGCTCTAATTCTGCTTTAGCTTGTGCATCGTTCAGTAATGGGTTTAATTTTAATAAAATATGACGAACTTCATACTCTTTACCCATCACTTTTTGTGCGGTACCTTTTGCTTTCGCTTCATCGAGCATTTGTTTACCCAATGCATCCACTTGCTCACGAGTCACATCTACGCTGTTTTGAATGGCATGGTTACGCACACCTGCCATTAACATTTGACGAGAGATTTGTTGTTTAAATGCATTTAAGGAAATGCCTTGATAATCCAACGCATCTAAGAATTGACCATAAGTTAAACCATTTTTAGCCGCAATATCTTCTACGATACGGTTTACTTCCGCTTGGTTTACTTTTACGCCTGATTCTTTGATAGCCTTATCAGTCAGCATATCATCAATAATCTTATCTAATGCTGCACGTTGGCTACCTTTCTTACCCATTACAGCATTCACTTGGCTTTGTAAAATTGGTGTACCATTCACAGTCGCCACAACGCGTTCTTCTGCTTGAACTTGAGAAAAAGTAAACAGACCGATCATGGCAAATAAAAGAGATTTTAATATTGATTTTTTCATTTTAGTTATCTTAAAAAATAATAGGACAATGTTTGTTAGATTATCAATTTTATCAAAGGTTCACAATAGGCTGATCGTTATTTAGGCAATAATGCCACTTCATAACAACCATCATATTTTAATGTACGCACCTGAACTTGTTCATCACGGGAAGTCGGCACATTTTTACCTACATAGTCTGCCCGAATTGGTAATTCACGATGTCCACGATCTACAAAGATGACCAATTCAATTTTAGCTGCTCGTCCAAAATCTGTTAACGCATCCATCGCAGCACGAATGGTTCTTCCAGTGAATAATACATCATCAATCAAAATGACTTCTTTACCCTGAATATTCATATAACTGGAGGCACCGCTATACACAGGAGTTGGATTTTCAGGTTCAACATACTCTAAGTCATCACGGTAAAACGTGATATCCAATTCCATCATTGGAAGACTTACACCATTCAACTCTTCAATGCGACGTTGAATCAATTCAGCAATTTCGGCACCACGACGTTTCACCCCAACTAAAATCACATTATTGAAATCTTGGTGCTTTTCAATAATTTCATGGGAAATACGTGAAATGGTGCGTAAAAATCTGTCTGCATCAATAATGATTTTTTCCATTTTATCTCTCGCTTTATTTATACCGCTTAAAGTGCAGTTAAAAAACACGGATTTTTTGACCGCACTTTTACTGGAATATTAACCGAATTCTAGCTCTACCGCATTTTCGCCGAGCAAATTCACCAATTCTGTTAGAATCTCATCCGTTGGTGTAATCGACCATTGAATCCCTAAACGCAATAACGCACGGCCTTTTACGCTTTGATAATATACGTTAATTGGTAAAGTGCCGCCACTAACAGGCTCTAACATCTCTTTCAATTTCTTAATAAAACTTGGGCTAATCTGCTCCTCAGACAAACTGATAGCCAAAGATTTCGCATAACGGGAACGTGCCTCATCCAAAGTCATCAAATCCCGTACCGACATTTTTAATCCGCCTGAAAAATCGTCAAAACTTACTTGGCCAGATACCACCACAACCGTATCTTTTTGCAATTTTTCACCGAATTGGTCTAAGCTTTCCCCAAACAGGGTTAAATCTAAACGTCCTGAACGGTCATCTATGGTTGCGATACCAATTCGATTACCTTTTTTCGTTGTAGCAAAGCGAGTTGACACCAACAAACCGGCTGCCGTACTAATTTGCCCACGGCGATTTGGCGTAAGATCTTTTAATCGTGTAGAGCTATAATGAGAAAGCTCTTTCAAATAACGGCTCACCGGATGACTGCTTAAATACAAACCAAGGGTTTCGCGCTCACCATCTAAAATTTGTTTTTCTGTGTAAGGTGGCGTGTGGGCATAAGCGTTTTCCACTTCTTCGTGTGTTTCTGTTAGCACACCGAACATATCGGTTTGCCCCATGGCCTCATCTTTTGCATGCTGATCTGACGCTTTGAGTGCATCTTCTAGATTCTTAGATAACGCCGCACGATGTGGTCCTAACTTATCAAACGCGCCTGACATAATCAGACTTTCAAAGGTACGACGGTTAATTTTCTTCAAATCGACGCGAGCACATAAATCAAACAAATCCCTGAAAATCCCACCTTCATTACGAGCGGTAATCAATGCATCAATAGGGCCTTCACCCACACCTTTAATGGCGCCGATACCATAAACAATTTCACCATTTTCATTCACACTGAAATGATGTTTCCCTACGTTAATATCCGGTGGGATGACTTTTAAACCCATACGTAAACATTCATCGTACAAGCCAACAATTTTATCAGTATTATCCATTTCCGAGGTCATTACTGCTGCCATAAACTCAGCAGGGAAATGGGTTTTCAGCCAAAGGGTTTGGTAAGATACCAATGCGTAAGCGGCGGAGTGCGATTTATTGAAACCATAGCCAGCAAATTTTTCCACTAAATCGAAAATCTTCATGGAAAGCTCGCCATCAACACCATTTTTCTCAGCACCTTCTTTAAATACAGAGCGCTGTTTCGCCATTTCTTCCGGTTTTTTCTTACCCATCGCACGACGTAATAAGTCCGCACCACCAAGAGTATAACCTGCTAACACCTGAGCAATTTGCATGACTTGCTCTTGATACAAAATAATACCGTAAGTTGGCTCTAAAATCGGTTTAAGGCTTTCATGTTGATAGTTTGCGTCAGGATAAGACACTTCTTCTCGACCATGTTTACGGTCAATAAAGTTATCCACCATGCCCGATTGTAATGGGCCTGGTCGGAATAATGCCACCAACGCGATAATATCTTCAAAACAGTCTGGCTGTAAGCGTTTAATCAAATCTTTCATCCCGCGCGATTCCAACTGGAATACGGCGGTCGTTTCAGACCGTTTCAGCAACTCAAAGGATTCGGGATCATCCAATGGAATAGCAGCAATATCGACTGGCGGTTTGCCTTCACGAGCAAGGCGAGCGTTAATCATATCCAACGCCCATTTGATAATGGTGAGTGTACGCAAACCTAAGAAGTCAAACTTCACTAAACCTGCATATTCCACGTCATTTTTGTCAAAGTGAGTAACAGGATGAAGCCCCTCATTGTCACAATAAAGTGGTGCAAAATCTGTAATCAAAGAAGGGGAAATTACCACGCCACCCGCGTGTTTACCCGCATTTCGAGTGACACCTTCTAGCTTACGCGCCATATCAATTAGGGCTTTGACCTCTTCATCTGAATCATATGCCACTTGTAACTGTGGTTCAGCCTCAAAAGCCTTGGCTAAAGTCATGCCGGGATCCGGGGGAATCATTTTCGAAATACGATCCACGAAGCCATAAGGATGGCCTAATACGCGACCTACATCTCGAATTACCGCTTTGGCCGCCATGGTACCAAAAGTAATAATTTGTGATACCGCACCACGACCATAGGTTTCTGCGACATGATCGATAACACGATCCCGTCCATCCATACAGAAATCCACGTCGAAATCGGGCATAGAAACACGCTCTGGATTGAGGAAACGCTCAAAAAGAAGATCGAATTCAAGGGGGTCCAAATCGGTAATTTTTAGTGCATAAGCCACCAATGAACCCGCACCGGAACCCCGTCCTGGTCCTACTGGAATATCATTGTCTTTTGACCACTGGATAAACTCCATAACGATTAAGAAATAACCCGGGAAACCCATTTGGTTAATCACATCGAGTTCGACTTGAAGACGCTCATCATATTCTGGTCGTCTTTCTGCCCGCACTTTTTCATCGGGGAATAAAAACGCCAAACGCTCTTCCAAACCTTCTTTGGATTTCATCACCAAATAATCTTCCGTACTCAGATCGCCTGTTGGGAATTTTGGGAGGAAATATTCGCCCAAACGCAAAGTGACATTACAGCGTTGAGCAATTAATACCGTATTTTCAAGCGCAGAAGGAATGTCCGAAAATAATTGGCACATCTCTTCTTCTGAACGGAAATATTGTTGCTCGGTATAACGTTTTGGACGTTTCGGATCGTCAAGGGTATAGCCATCATGAATAGCAACTCGAATTTCGTGTGCCTCAAAATCATCAGGTGCGAGAAAGACAACATCGTTGGTTGCAACAAGCGGTAAATCATGTTCCTCAGCCAATTTTAATGCGGCTTGAATATAACGCTCTTCATCCGGACGCCCTGTTCTAGAAAGCGAAAGGTAAAAATGGTCAGGGAAAAATTCTTGATAAAAACTAACCGCACTTTCAGCTTCGGAAATATTTTCTTTAAGGAGTTTTTTCGCGATATCGCCTTGTGTGCCACCTGATAAAACAATTACACCTTCACGGTGTTCAATCAACCACTCTTGGTCGATATAAGGTAGGTCCACATAGCCACGTTGATAGGCTTTTGAAAGCAGTAAGGTGATGTTTTTATAGCCTTCGTTGTTCTTAGCAAGTAGAGTAAGGGTAAATAATTCCTCACCGCATAGCTCACTTTTAACATGAACATCGGCACCAATAATCGGTTTAATTCCCGAAGAAAGGGTTTCACCATAAAAACGTACCACACCACAAAAATTGGTGAAATCCGTTAATGCCAACGCGACCATATTATTTGCTGCACACGCTTTGACCAATGGTTTCACTTTTACGATACCATCAATCATTGAAAAATCAGTGTGCGTACGAAGATGTACAAAACGCGGTTGAGTTGACATTAACAATCCCTATGTTGATAGTTAAAAAACGAATAAATTAAGCTTTTTTAATATCTATTTTAGCTAAGCCTTCTTTAAAAGCTAATCCATAACGTCTTGGTATTGACGCTTCAAATCGACCATTCTCTACGATAGTTTCATAGCTGCAAACTTTAAATTCAGGCACACGAATAAAGGAATAATCAACATTCACCATAGGCGATATTTTTGAGTATAACGTCCATCTGACTTTGCGACCTTCTTCAAAAGAGGTTTTCGCATCAAAAACGCTTGCCCCTTCGCAATGCGCAATTTGGTAATTAGGATAAAACTCTCCAGGGAAAGGTTTTGCATCACAGAAGTTAAATACTCTATCATGCGCAAATACATCTTGGCGGATATAGCCCCACAAATCTTCAGCAAGGAAATCCTGATCGGCAAAATGACGAGAGTCGTACCCCTTATCAACAAAACGTTGAATTTTTACTTCCATATCAGGCACAGCGCCAGCTTTAGCGCCCCACATCCCCGCTAAAATAAGTGCGGTATGAGAACCTGAATCACGCATCGTATGGAATGAACGACCACTTTCAATCCATTCAGCCACGGCTTCACTCTCTCGGTGAGAAACCACGGAGTCAGCATCACGGAAGATAACATACTCAGCTTCAGGATCATTAATTGCAAGAAAACGCCACATTGCACCAGGCCATTTATTCACTGGTGAAGTAACATAAACCACTTCTGCACCATTATTTTTTAATCGCTGAATTGCTTCAGTAGAAACTGAATCATCTACATAAAAACGGCATACCCAACCAGGGAATAACATCGGAGAAACCTGTGTATTTAATACAGCTGGCTCAATATATTTAGAGTTATTACCAAATAAAGAAAATGCAATAATTCGTTTACCATTTTTAGGTGCAGGAGCTGGGAGCATTTCCTGTGTCGGAACGGGAATAGCTTTATCTTTCAACTCAAGAGCTAAACTGCCATAAAAGCCTGAACGCTCCCAATTGTCTACGGCACCATAAGCATGTGCCAATAAATCTAAAGCCGGAATATATTGTGCATCTAATTTTAATGTTTTTAATTCTGCTTCAATCGCCT
The DNA here is from genome assembly GCA_963517645.1 of uncultured Haemophilus sp. GTDB lineage: Bacteria > Pseudomonadota > Gammaproteobacteria > Enterobacterales > Pasteurellaceae > Haemophilus_D. Next base: position 9,502 of record CAUQGU010000010.1, read on the forward strand.
CTTCCCATTTTAATTGTTGCAAATAAACATAAGCAATTTTATGAGGGTACTCGGGATTATTGGGATCAAGCAAGCAAAGCATTTCAGCCAGCTTGACTGCTTCATCATATTCTTTATTTTCAAGTGAAGAAACGTAAGATCGCTCTAGCGCTTTTTGTGCGTCGATACTATTCATAATCAAAATAAATTGGTCATAATTATTACGCCGGAACTATAAAAGCACCGGCGTAACGAAATTTTATATTCAAGTTTTATTATTTTCTTGCCAATGGTGGCACGAAAGTTAAACCTAAATCCCAAGGTTGTTCAATCCAAGTATTTTGTGGAATATCAATCACATAATCATCCACTAACTCAGCACCTGCTGGTTTTGCGAATACTGTGACAAATTTTGCTTTTGGATACATTTCACGAATTGCACGAGCAGTGTTGCCGGTATCCACTAAATCGTCTACCACGATCATTCCTTCACCATCACCACCTGCGCGGTGTAACACTTTTAATGCACCTTGTTCATCGTGATCATAACTCGCAATACACACGGTTTCTACGAAACGAATATTTAATTCGCGAGCAAGTACCGCTGCTGGGAATAAACCACCACGGCTTACTGCGATGATACCTTTCCACTGAGTGGCAGGAAGTAAACGTTCCGCTAATTTGCGGGCATGCATTTGGAACATATCCCAAGTCACAACATATTTTTCGCTCATAACAAATACCTTAAACTTTGTCGCTAAATAAAAAAATTGCGGAATTTTAACCTGAAATGGCGTTTTATGCTATGATTTCCGCAAAAATTTTAATGAAAAAAGGAGTTCATTATGTCAGAAATTACCACATTACAACCGCAATTACTTTGGAAATGGTTTGATCAAATTTGTACGATCCCACATCCATCTCATCACGAAGATGCACTCGCGACCTTTATCGTTAACTGGGCGAAAGAAAAACAATTTTTTGCTGAGCGTGATGAAGCCGGTAATATATTAATCCGTAAACCAGCCACAGTAGGAATGGAAAACAGCCAACCCGTTGTCTTACAAGCACATTTAGATATGGTGCCACAAGCCAATGAAGGCAATCCGCATAATTTTACCCAAGACCCTATTCGCCCTTATATCGACGGTGATTGGGTGAAAGCACAAGGCACCACTCTCGGTGCGGATAACGGTATTGGCTTAGCCTCTACCTTAGCGGTATTAGAAAGTACCGATATTGCACATCCACCACTTGAAGTGTTACTCACCATGACTGAGGAAACCGGCATGGATGGTGCCGTACACCTTCGCCGCAACTGGTTAAAATCGGAAATCTTAATTAATACCGATACCGAAGAAATCGGTGAAATCTATATTGGTTGTGCTGGTGGGGTAAATGCGAATGTTGAGCTACCTGTTCACCGTGAAACCAATTCATTCAACCATACTTTGCAAATTAACTTAAAAGGTTTACGTGGCGGTCACTCAGGTTGTGATATTCACACCACACGTGCGAATGCAATTAAAGTTTTAGCTCGCTTATTAGCAAAACTCTCACAAAATCAACCGCACTTTTCTCTTGCAGAAATTCGTGGTGGCTCAATTCGTAACGCAATTCCACGTGAAGCGGCCGCAACCATTTGCTTCAATCATGATGTTGAAAGCATAAAAAGCGCGGTCAAAAATTTTGAAGTTTTATTGAAAGAAGAGCTTGCTATCGCTGAGCCAAACTTAACCTTAACCGCTGAGCAAGTTGAAAATCCACAACAAACCTTCACGCTTGAAACCACCAAAAAAGTGATTAATTTGCTGAACATCTTACCAAATGGTGTAATCCGCAACAGTGATGTAATCAAAAATGTCGTGGAGAGCTCGTTAAGTATTGGTGTATTAAAAACCCTTGAAGATAAAATCAAAGGTACGATTCTTATTCGCTCGCTTATTGAAAGTGGCAAAGAATATGTAGAAGAAACCTTAACTTCACTTGCTGAACTCACTGGTGCAACAGTTGAATTTTCAGGTTCTTACCCAGGTTGGAAACCAGTAAATGACACCACAATTTTGACATTAATGAAAAAACATTATGCAGAAGTGCTTGGCAAAGAGCCTGAGATTAAAGTGATTCACGCGGGGCTTGAATGTGGCTTGTTGAAAGAACATTATCCGAATATTGATATGATTTCTGTAGGGCCAACTATTCGCAATGCGCATTCGCCTGATGAAAAAGTCCAAATTTCAACAGTACAAACTTACTGGGAGTTACTCACTAAAGTCTTAGCGGATATTAAATAATCTACAAATAAAAAGGGCTAAATATTACATTTAGCCCTTTGTTTTTTTATCTTTTATAAACTACGTAATGCTTCGATACGTTTTTCAAGAGGAGGATGGCTCATAAAAAGTTCGCTGCGTTTGCCGTTAATCATAAAGGCATTAAGTGAACCTTCCATCTCTTGTGGCTCATGAATTTGTTGTAAACGTTGCAATGCCGAAATCATTTTTTCTTTACCTACAAGCTGTGCAGAACCTGCATCTGCGCGGTATTCACGATAGCGTGAGAACCACATTGCGATAATACTTGCCAAAATACCAAATAAAATTTCTAACACCATTGAGACTAAGAAGTAAATGCCTGAACTGCGGCTTTCTTCATCACCATTACGAGAACTTGCTACCACATTAGCAATTACACGAGATAAGAAAATCACAAAGGTATTCAATACGCCTTGTAATAAAGTCATCGTCACCATATCGCCGTTCGCAATGTGTGAGACCTCGTGAGCCAATACCGCTTCAGCTTCTTCTTCCGTCATGGAGTTTAGTAAACCTGTACTAATCGCCACTAAAGAATTATTTTTTGTTGCACCCGTAGCAAAAGCATTCGCATCATTAGAATGGTAAATCGCGACATCTGGCATTGGGATGCCTGCTTGTTGTGCTTGACGACGTACAGTTTCCACTAACCAACGCTCAGCTTGATTACGCGGTTCAGTAATCACTTCTGCGCCCACAGAGCGCAATGCCATGGTTTTTGATAAAAATAATGAAATCAATGATCCGGCAAAACCGAAAAGCATCGCCATAATTAAAATGCCACCTGTACTATTTCCTGCAATACCGGTCACATTTAAAATAATCCCTAACACAAGCATCACAGCAAAGTTAGTAGCTAAAAATAAAAGGATTCGCATCATAATAAAGTTCCTCAATAAAATAGAAAGTAAACACTGCAATAATGGAGAATTTTTTACAAAATTCAAGGCTAAACAAATAATTTATTGTAAATCTTCTAAGGTATTAAAATTTACAAATCGTCCTTCTTGTTCGTCAAATTGGACAGCAACCGCGCCATTTTTGTTCATAAATTGTAATAAACGACGTTCGCCTTCGTTTAAATAAGCGCGTAACTTCTCTTTAAGCTGAACGGACATCAAACAAAATGTCGGGTGTTCACGCGCTTTATCTTTTGCATAAGCCATTAAAGTGCGGTTATTTTTAACCGCACTTTTTAGTTTTTCTAATAAGTTTTGCGGAAAATACGGGCTATCACAAGGCACAAAAAGTACAAAATCCGTTTTAGCTTTTTCGAGTGCTGTTAACATACCGCTCAACGGCCCCTGAAAATCAGGCAATTCATCTGAAAATACGGGAAAACCCCATTGTGCATATTCCGCATGGTGTCGATTAGCATTAATTGAAATATCAATCACTTGAGGTTGTAAGCGTTCAATCACATGGCTAATTAATGGTTTATTTTGTAAAAGCTGTAAGCCTTTATCCGCCCCATTCATTCTCCGTGCTTTTCCACCCGCTAAAATAACCGCACTTATTGTGTATTCCATATTTTCTTATTGCCTTATTTGAAGTATGATCTAGCCTTATTTTTCTCCATTTAAAAGGAAATAGCAATGAAATGTAAGCGTTTAAATGAAGTTTTGGAACTTTTACAACCTTACTGGTCTAAAGACCCAGATCTTAGCTTGCTACAAATTTTGCAAAAAATTGCTGATGAAGCAGGTTTCGATAAGCCCGTAGCAGAATTATCTGATGAAGTGATTATTTATCATTTAAAAATGCACGGTACAGATAAACTTGAGCCGATTCCAGGTATCAAAAAAGATTATGAAGAAGATTTTAAAACCGCATTGTTAAAAGCGCGCGGAATTATTAAATAAGGAAAACAAATGAAAAAAGTTTTATTTTTACTCGGTGCTTTATTTTCATTTAACGCATTCGCAGCTAATTTAGAAGAAGGCAAACAATACATTCAAGTGAGCCAAACCGCTTCTGCACAGCCTGAAGTGATTGAATTTTTCTCTTTCTACTGCCCGCATTGCTATGCCTTTGAAATGGAATACCATATTCCAAAACAAGTTGCAGAAAGCTTACCAAAAGGCACTGAATTTAAACAATATCACGTTAACTTCTTAGGTCGTCAATCTGAAAACCTCACTCGTGCATGGGCATTAGCGATGGCTCTTGGTGCAGAAAGCAAAGTGAAAGCGCCTTTATTTGAAGCCGCACAGCAAGATAAATTAACCTCAATGGACGATATCCGTAAAATCTTCATTGATAACGGCGTCACCGCTGAACAATTTGATAACAATATCAACAGTTTTGCTGTAAACGGCTTAGTGAATAAACAAGTGAATGCAGCTGAGCAGTTTAAAGTACATGGCGTACCTGATTTTTATGTCAATGGCAAATATCGTGTGAACCCTGAAGGCTTAAATTACGATGATTTCGTCAAAGATTATGTAGAAACCGTGAAAGGTTTATTGCAAAAATAAAAAAAAATTGGTTTAATGCCTGCCGTTTTTAAATATAAAGAAGAGAGATGATTATGGCTGCTAGTTTCAGTGTTACTCGTCGTTTTTTTGACGACAAAAACTACCCACGCGGATTTTCCCGTCACGGTGATTATACAATCAAAGAATCCCAAGTATTAGAGCAATATGGTCAAGCGTTTAAAGCATTAGATTCAGGCGAACGCAAGCCAGCGACAAAAGAAGAAAAAGAATTTGTTGCTTTTTGCCGTGGTGAACGTGCACCGGAAACTTTCTTCGAAAAAACGTGGAATAAATATCGTACTCGCATTAACACAACAAAACGTGTTTACACCTTATCAGGTGATGTGAGCGAAGCGGCTTCTGGCGGCGAAGATTATTCTGGCGAATAATACATTTTAAAAGGCAGGCAGACGCTTGCCTTTTGCTTTTTTACTCAATCCCCATGCTTGCCAAGGGCTGTGGGATATTTATCATTCAAACGTAAACATCAATGCAACTACCCATTTCCCAATATACCGAACTCCTGCAAAAAAAGACTGAAAAACTGACCGCACTTTTGCAGCCCTTTAACGCCCCAGAAATAGCCGTGTTTGATTCACCAACCAGCCATTATCGGATGCGTGCGGAATTTCGTATTTGGCATGATAAAGGCGATTTTTATCACATCATGTTTGATCAAAGCACCTTGCAGCGTTATCGAGTGGATGAATTCCCAATTGCCAGTGAACTAATTAATCGCATGATGAAGGCCTTACTACCGTTGTTAAAGACGCAGGAAATATTGCATAAAAAACTGTTTCAAATTGATTATTTGAGCACGCTCAGCAATAAGATTATTGTAAGCCTGCTTTACCACAAGCAACTTACGGAAGAATGGCAAAGCGCTGCTACACGCTTAAAAGAAGAATTACAACAACTTGGTTTTGATGTGCAGCTGATTGGTCGAGCGAGTAAACAAAAAATCTGTTTAGAGCAGGATTTTGTCGATGAAGTGTTACCGGTGAAAGGGCGTAATTATGTTTATCGCCAAGTGGAAAACAGCTTTACTCAGCCTAATGCAGCGGTGAATTGCAAGATGTTGGAATGGGCGATTGATTGCACTCAAGGTTCTCAAGGCGATTTATTAGAGCTGTATTGTGGCAACGGCAATTTCTCTATCGCCCTTGCACAAAACTTCCGCAAAGTCCTTGCTACCGAAATCGCCAAGCCATCCGTTGCTGCCGCACAATTTAATATTGCGGAAAATGGTATAGATAATCTACAAATTATCCGTATGTCAGCAGAAGAGTTTACTCAAGCAATGAACGGCGTACGTGAGTTTAATCGCTTAAAAGGCATTGATTTAAAAGCCTATCAATGCAATACGATTTTTGTTGACCCACCACGAGCAGGGCTTGACCCTGACACGGTAAAACTGGTACAGAATTACGATCGTATTTTGTATATTTCCTGCAATCCACATACCCTTTGTGAGAATTTGCAAACCCTAAGCCAAACCCACCGCATTGAAAAAGCGGCGCTGTTTGATCAATTCCCTTACACAGATCATATGGAAAGCGGCGTATGGCTGGTGAGAAAATAAAAATTCAACTGCTTGCTGAAGCGGGAACATCATCAGAATTGACCGCACTTTGTTCCCCTTTTGGTATCGAGCATTGTACTGAAAGCCCGCTTGCATTGGTGCGAACCGAAACCCACCTTGCCCTACGTAAACTGGATGAACCCAAGTTGGGCGATGTCTTTGTAGATTTCGTAGCCGGTGCGATGGCTCATCGTCGTAAATTCGGTGGAGGTCGTGGCGAGGCAGTTGCCAAAGCCGTGGGCATTAAGGGAACGGAATTGCCGAGCGTGATTGATGCCACAGCAGGACTTGGTCGAGATGCCTTCGTTTTAGCTTCTATCGGTTGCCAAGTGCGTTTAGTGGAGCGTCATCCGGTGGTATATTTGTTATTACAGGATGGCCTCAACCGCGCCTATCAGGATGCAGAAATAGGCGAAATGATGCAAAAAAATATGCAATTACTAGATGTTCATCATATTGCCGAACTCAATCCGCAAACTGAGAGTGCCGATGTGGTGTATTTGGATCCAATGTATCCACATAAGCAAAAATCCGCATTAGTAAAAAAAGAAATGCGTGTATTCCAACATTTGGTTGGTGCCGATTTGGATGCCGATGAGCTCTTGACACCTGCGTTACAATTAGCCCGTAAACGTGTGGTGGTAAAACGTCCTGATTATGCGGAATTTTTAGCGCAAAAATCTCCCCATGTTAGTCGTGAAACCAAAAATCACCGCTTTGATATTTATATGGGAGAAGCACGATGCTAAAAGAAAGTGCCATTGTGATGAGCTATGATGCAGAAACCGGTCTTGCTAAAGTGAAATGTCAGTCACAAAGCGCCTGTGGAGCTTGTTCGGCTAGAGAAGCCTGTGGAACAGCTTCCCTTTCTGAGCTTAACGAAAAGCGAGGCGAGCATATCTTCACGCTAGAAACCATCACGCCACTTCGTACAGGTCAAATGGTAGAAATCGGTCTAGAAGAAAAATCCATGCTTTTCTCCGCACTGTTAATGTATATCGTGCCACTTTTCACGCTATTAGTTGCAACATTACTTTCCAACTATATCAGTGAAAATGAGCTCATCCGTGCGATTTTAATCTTTATTTTGACCGCACTTTCCTTTGTAATGGTTAAACGTTACACCCGAAAACTCGATCAACAAACGGAATTTCAGCCTGTTTTGTTGAGAGTGTTGTCCTAAATAAAAAAGAGCGGTTAAAAACAAGTTAATTTTCAACCGCTCTTTTATACTTTAAGTTTATTGCAACTCGAAAGGCCTACATGAAGATGTAGGCTTCTCTTTTTTAATTTGCTTGTGATTTTTTAAGGTCAAATTTGTAAGAAACAAAACCATACAATGTCCAACCGATAAAGGTCACAATTGAACCATATAACATCGCTTGTTCACCTGCCGCATAAAGGGCATAGATACTATAGAGTGAACCAATAAAGGCAACAAAGACGGTTGTTTTATATTTTTGTGGCGCAACATTCTCTGCTTTCAACAACACGGCAAGTGCAGCCATTGAGAGCAAGTATGGAATAACATTTGTTACTACCGCTAAGTCCACCAACACATTGAATTGTTTATTTAATGATGGACTAATTGTCATCAAAGAAAGTAAAGTTTGTAATGCAGTAATGGTCACCATACCAACGATTGGTGCATCTTTACTGGTAACTTTTTTGAAGAATGCTGGGAAATAACCTTCTTCTGCTGAAGATTTAAATACTTGGGCAATTGTGAACTGCCAGCCTAATAATGAACCAAAGCAAGACATCACCATTAAGCCCATGATGACTTTACCGATTGTTTCATCAAACATATGAGCAAAGGCTAAACCGAATGGCGCTGTTGAATTAGCGAGTTCAAGGTTAGGTACAATACCTGCGATCACGTTAGTTGAAACGATATAAATTACCGCTGCCCCTAAAGTACCACCAAGTACTGCGATTGGTACGTTTTTCTCTGGATTTTCAACAGCATCTGCGTTTGCACAAGCTGATTCTAATCCTAAGAACGCCCATAATGTCATTGAAATAGATACACCGATCGCTTCAAAAGTAGGTACATTGTGTGGGTTCCAAGAATTTACATACATTGTACCATCAAACCATTTCCAACCGATGATTGAAATACCTACCACAGGAATGATTACACCCCAAATGGTGAATGAACTGATGTTACCGGTGATTCTTGCACCACCAAAGTTAAGAACGGTTGCAAGCCAAAGAGTGAAGATTGTCCATAATGCGATAGAAAGTGGAGAAAGGGTCGCACCAAGGAACTCTGAACCATAACCCACCGCAGAAATTGCGATAGCTGTATTCGCAATAACTAATGATACACCGTAAGTGTAGTTTGCCATGAAATTACCGGCTTTACCGAAAGAGTATTCTGCATAACCACCCATACCACCGGATTTTTTACTGAACATACCGCATTGTGCGAATGCGTAAGCTAAGGCTGTTGAACCAACGGCTGTCACAAGCCAAGAAACGATGGAAATAGTCCCAATTTCGGCTAATTTGGTCGGTAACATAATGATACCGGAACCCATCATATTAACCATGGTAAGAATGGTGAGTTGTACTACACCAATTTTATTACTTTTAGCACTCATAATTTATACTCCTACAAGTGCGGTCAAAAAATCAGATGTTTTTAACCGCACTTTTTTGTTTGTGCTGAGAGGGTGATGAGGAAAACCTTCATAACCTCACTTTATTAATAGTCAGTTAAAACATAGCCATATGCACGAGTACGTCCATCAGGATCTTTTTGTAAGTAAACCCCTTGGATTTCAGGTGCGAAGCCAGGTAATGTGTTGATGCCCTCTTCTAACGCAAGGAAGTATTTTTGTGCAGTTGGACTCCATCTTTCTCCTGGCACCACACATAACACACCCGGAGGATAAGGTAACGCACCTTCCGCGGCCACACGACCAACAATGTCTGTTAATGAAACAAGTTCAACTTTGTTACGAACGAATTCAATATTCGCATCGTGTGGATTTAACGCATATTCCGGTAATGTTGCTTTGCGGAATAGGTCTTTTTGAAGTTGTTTTACATTACGGCTTACATAAAGGTCATGCATTTCTTGGCATAATTGACGGATGGTGTAGCCTTTGTAACGGTCTTCATTGTTTTTATACACAGTTGGCAATACATCTTTTAATAAAGAGTCTTGTTTAATGTGTTTTTCAAACAAGGCGATTTGAGCAACCAAAGTTTGCATTTTGGTGAGGGTTTCTGCCGGAGTGAGCAAGAATAAAATTGAGTTCAAGTCACATTTTTCCGGAATAATACCGTTTTCACGTAAGTAGTTAGCAAGAATAGTTGCTGGTACACCAAATTTTTCATATTCACCGGTTTCTAAGCTAATACCTGGCGTGGTAAGCAAGAATTTACATGGGTCAACGAAGTATTGTTCATCAGCATAGCCTTCAAATTTATGCCATGTATCTGTTGGGTGGAATTTGAAGAATTCGAGATTAGTTGCAATTTCTTCTGTGTCATAATCTTGCCATTTTTTACCTTTAATTGTGGTTGGAATAAATGGACGAATTAATTCACAGTGATTTAATACTAATTTACGTGCTTCGATACCCACTTTCACACATTCATGCCATAAACGACGACCCGCTTCACTACCTTGAATTTTCGCATTCACATCTAATGCCGCAAATAATGGATAGAATGGACTGGTTGATGCATGTAACATAAAGGCATTATTGAAACGTTTGTGGTTTACATAACGATCTTGACCTTTAATGTGTTTATCTTTTTTGTGAATTTGTGAAGTTTGTGAGAAACCTGCTTGTTGTTTATGAACAGATTGAGTCACTAAAATACCAGGGTCATTTTCATTTAATTCAAGCAATAATGGCGAGCAGTCTTTCATCATTGGAATGAATTGTTCATAACCTACCCATGCAGAGTCGAATAAGATGTAGTCACAAAGATGACCAATTTTATCTACCACTTGACGTGCGTTATAAATTGTACCGTCATAAGTACCTAATTGGATAACCGCTAAACGGAATGGACGTTTTTGATTTAATTTTTCAGGTGCGACTTCTTTAATTAATGATTTCAAATAATCTTCTTCGAAGCAGTGACTGTCGATACCACCAATGAAACCAAATGGGTTACGTGCAGTTTCTAAGTAAATTGGGGTAGCACCCGCTTGAATTAATGCACCATGGTGGTTTGATTTATGGTTATTACGGTCAAATAATACTAAATCGCCCGGAGCAAGTACTGCGTTTAATGCAACTTTGTTTGAAGAAGATGTACCATTTAATACGAAGTAAGTTTTATCTGCATTGAATACTTGAGCAGCATATTTTTGTGCATCACAAGCTGCACCTTCGTGAATTAACAAGTCACCTAATTTCACGTCAGCATTACAAATATCTGAACGGAAAATATTTTCACCGTAGAAGTCATAAAGGAAACGACCTGCTGGATGTTTACGATAGTATTGACCACCTTGATGTCCTGGACAGTCAAAAGCAATATTACCCATTTCCACATATTCACTTAACATTTTGAAGAATGGCGGTAACATTTTTTCTTCATAAAGTTTTGCTGCAGTTTCGATTTGACGACTATAAAGCTTAATATCATAACCATTTAAATCTTGAATATGATAAATAGCATCATAGAATTTCGGATCAACTTGTTCTTCTTCAGTTTGAACAACAAATACTGGAATACCAAAGTTCGTTGCCTGAATACGTTCAAGGTAGTCACCGACATCTCCTGAAGTCAACACAATAGCGGAAACATCAGTAAAGTCTGTTTTGGTAATTTCAACTAATTCTCTATGTGTAGAGAAATATTGTTCAACTTTTGGACTATATGCAATTTTTAAGTTTGGCATAATAAACTCCTTTTATTTATTTTTTTGACGTAAAGTTACCCTGCGCTATTAATTTTAATAACGCAATAGATTTATTTAGAATAAAACAACTCGCTCTAGTTTTTTTAATATAAAAAACTAAAGTAAGAATTTTTATTTTAAATTAAATAAGATTAAGTTAATTTCACAAAATATTTCTTGCCTGTTCTAGACAATACAAAAATATTCAGAAATTAATCTGTGGAGACTCTCTAAACAGAGAGAACAACTCTGTTTAGAGAGCCGTGTTGGATGGTTTATTTTGAGAAGCGAATAATGAGTATGAGAAACAAGAGCGATGCGATGGCATCATGATATGGCGTGTACGACGGATATGCGCCATCAAAGAACGGCCTTTTATCGGATTAAACCGTAAAAGTCTCAACACTTTCGTATGGACGTATCTGTGTATATATGTACGAAGTAGCATAGAAAAATTCCCTCTTTCTATTCAAACTAACCTTTGTTGGGTATATTCTCTGCTTGTGTAAATATCATGTCAATAATATTTTTCAAAAAATGTGATCATTATCAAAAAATAAATTTAATTTTTCATTTAAAAATAAAACCACAAAAAGCATGGGAATAAATTACTCCTAAAATAGATGATGAATAAATGTTCTCATTATCGAGATCTTTCCTAAGCTAAACTCGCTACCATGACTGCTTTAATCGTATGCATACGGTTTTCTGCTTGCTCAAAGGCAATATTCATCGGCGATTCAAATACCTCTTCAGTCACTTCAATACCGTTTGCTAATTCAGGATACTTTTCAGCAATTTGGCGGCCCACTTTAGTTTCACTATTGTGGAATGCAGGTAAACAGTGCATGAATTTTACTTTTGGATTACCTGTACGCATCATGAGTTCAGGCGTTACTTGATAAGGAAGCAATAGCTTAATACGTTCTCCCCAAGCTTCTAATGGTTCACCCATTGAAACCCAAACATCCGTATGCACAAAATCAACGCCGCTTACAGCTTTATCGATATCTTCCGTTACAGTAATCCGCGCACCGCTTTCTTTAGCAAAACCTTTACACATTTCAATAAAACTGGCTTCAGGTAATAGGGACTTAGGGCCGCAAATTCGCACATCCATCCCTAGTTTTGATCCAATTAGCAAAAGAGAATTTCCCATGTTATTACGTACGTCACCAATATACACATAACTAATTTGACGAAGTGGCTTGTCACAATGTTCAATCATCGTGAGAACATCTGAGAGCATTTGTGTTGGGTGAAACTCATCCGTTAAACCATTAAATACCGGCACACCAGCATAATCTGCAAGTTCTTGGACAGTACTTTGTTTAAAGCCCCGATACTCAATCGCATCATACATTCTCCCAAGAACTCGAGCCGTGTCTTTCATACTTTCTTTATGCCCAATCTGAGAGGAATTTGGATCAATGTAAGTCACTTGTGCACCTTGATCATGAGCCGCTACCTCAAAGGCACAACGAGTACGTGTTGAGGTCTTTTCAAAAATGAGTGCGATATTTTTACCTTTAAGCTGAGGTTGCTCTGTTCCTGCATATTTAGCTCGTTTCAAATCACGTGATAAATCTAACAAATAATTAATTTCGCGTTCTGAATGATGAACAAGACTCAACAGGTGTCTATTTTTAAGATTAAAAGCCATAACGATCTCCTTATCAGATGCCATCAAATGCAGGCTACCTTACTGTGAATGACTTAATTTTTAACGGATTGGATAGCCTATTTTTGTCCCAAACGTGAAGTTTTGCAACTGAATTCAATCCGTTATTTTGTGATGTGTATCACACTTCATCTCAGAACTTTATATTGCGCTTTCTTTATATGTAAAAGAGATTTAAAATCCCGTCGATTCTCACACAACAGGAGCACATATGATCAACAGAAGAGATTTCATCCAACTTGGCGCAAGCAGTATTTTAGCGTTAAGTGCGAGCCGCTTTGCTTTTGCAAAAAGCGACACACAAGTCGATTTACGTATTGTGGCAACAACCGATATTCACAGTTTTTTAACTGACTTCGATTACTACAAAGATGCACCGACTGAGAAATTCGGTTTTACCCGTGCAGCAAGCTTGATTCGTCAAGCACGTAAAGAGGTGAAAAACAGCGTTTTAGTTGATAACGGTGACTTAATCCAAGGTAACCCAATTGCTGACTATCAAGCAGCGAAAGGTTATAAAGAAGGCAAACCAAACCCAGCCGTAGATTGCTTAAATGCGATGCACTATGAAGTAGGAACATTAGGTAACCACGAATTTAACTATGGCTTAGATTATTTAGCCGATGCGATTAAACAAGCGAAATTCCCAATCATCAATGCCAACGTAGTAAAAGTCGGTACCGAAGAGCCCTATTTCACACCTTATGTGATTCAAACCAAAGAAGTGGTAGATAGCCAAGGTAAAACGCACAAACTAAACATTGGTTATATCGGTTTTGTACCACCACAAATTATGGTGTGGGATAAAGCAAATTTACAAGGCAAAGTTGAAACGCGCGATATCGTGAAAACCGCACAAAAATATGTGCCAGAAATGAAACAAAAAGGTGCCGATATTATTGTGGCACTTGCACACACTGGGCCATCTGACGAACCATATCAAGAAGGTGTAGAAAACTCAGCATTCTATCTTGCTGATGTACCACACATTGATGCAATTGTTTTCGGTCACTCTCACCGTTTATTCCCGAATAAAGAGTTCGCAAAATCACCAAATGCAGATATTGCTAAAGGTACCGTAAAAGGCGTACCTGAAAGTATGGCTGGCTACTGGGCAAACAACATCAGTGTGATCGACTTAACCCTTGCTCAACACAACGGCAAATGGTTAGTAACTGATGGTAAAGCGGTACTTCGCCCAATTTATGATGCTGAAAACAAAAAAGCGACCACAGAAAGTGATGCCGAATTGACCGCACTTTTAAAACCTGTGCATGAAGCCACCCGTGAATTCGTAGCACAACCAATCGGTAAAGCGACCGATAACATGTACAGCTACTTAGCGTTAGTACAAGATGACCCAACAATTCAAATTGTGAACCAAGCACAAAAAGCTTACGTTGAAAAAGTAGCACCAAGTGTTGCGGCAATGGCGGGTTTACCAATTTTAAGTGCGGGCGCACCATTTAAAGCAGGTGGACGTAAAAATGACCCAACAGGCTATACTGAAGTGAACAAAGGTGAATTAACCTTCCGTAACGCAGCAGACTTATACCTCTATCCGAACACATTAGTTGTGGTAAAAGCAACCGGTGAAGAATTGAAAGAATGGTTAGAATGTAGCGCAGGTATGTTTAAACAAATCGATCCAACAAGTGACAAACCACAATCTTTACTTGATTGGGATGGTTTCCGTACTTATAACTACGATGTGATTGACGGCGTAAATTATGAATTCGACCTGACTCAACCACCGCGTTATGACGGCGAATGTAAATTGATTAACCCGAACTCACACCGTGTGGTGAATTTAACCTACCAAGGTAAACCGGTTGATCCAAAAGCAGAATTCTTAATTGCGACTAACAACTATCGCGCTTACGGTAACAAATTCCCAGGCACAGGTGATGCGCATATCGTTTACGCTTCTCCTGATGAAAACCGCCAAATTCTTGCGGATTACATCAAAGCAGAAAGCGAAAAAAATGGTCATGTAAACCCAAGTGCGGATAAAAACTGGCGTTTTGCACCGATTAAAGGTAACGATAAATTAGATGTGCGTTTTGAAACCTCGCCAAGCGAACAAGCAGCGAAATTTATTCAAGACAATGCGCAATACCCAATGAAGAAAGTCGGCACCGATGAAGTGGGATTTGCGGTATATCAAATCGATTTATCGAAATAACAAAAAAGGGCGTGCTCAGCACGCCCTACTTATTTCAAAGTGCGGTCAATTTTGACCTTATTTTTCTTCTTTTGGAAGTCTGATTAAGGAAAAGATCAAGCCGCCCCAAATCACAAAAAGCGCCACAATCATCATTGTAATTGCAATACTTGTCATCTTTATTCTCCTTTTTCTTCAAGCTTAAAGTTGTCTTCATTTTTCCATTTTAAACGAGAAAGAATGAATGAAACGACCACTAGCGAAATTGCCATACCCCAACCAAAGATATTTACAAACCAGCTTGGATAGCCTTCATAACCTTCTGTAAATACTTTCGCACCCTCACTGAATAACATAAAGGCAAGAATACCGGTGGTGATGACAATGCATAAACGCCATAGGAAACCCACTTTGAATGAAGAGCTTTGATTTAAGTGGTTGCCTAATAAGCCTAGTTTTTCATTTGCAACAATCACAATTAATGAAACAAATGCCACTGCTACAATACCGAAGTAGTTCACAAATTTATCGAATACATCAAGCATAGGTAAACCTGTTGTGGTACCAAATAAAATGACAGATACCACCATCATTGGTAAACCAACAACAAAGGTCGCTTTTGCTCGACGTAAACGGAGTTTATCTTGAATCGCTGAAATAATTACTTCAATAACAGAGATAAATGAGGTTAATGCCGCAAAGGTTAATGAACCAAAGAACAATACCCCTAACACTTCACCGAATGGTGCTTTATTAATAATAGTTGGGAATGCAAAGAAAGCTAAACCAATACCACCTTTTGCCACTTCGCTCACTTCTACACCTTGTGCGGTTGCGATGAAACCTAATGCCGCAAATACACCGATACCGGCAAGCACTTCAAAACTTGAGTTCGCAAAACCAACAACTAAACCGCTACCTGTTAAATCTGAATCTTTTTTCAAGTACGATGCATACGTAATCATAATCCCGAAACAGATGGAAAGAGAGAAGAAGATTTGACCGTAAGCCGCAATCCACACACTCGGATTAGAGAGTTTTGACCAGTCTGGTGTAAATAACGCGTTCAAGCCTTTTTCTGCACCTGGTAAGAATAAAGAATAAACTACCAACGCCACAAACATCACCACTAAAACAGGCATTAAGATATCTGAAGATTTAGAAATCCCTTTTTGAATACCTAAAGAAAGTACGCCTAACGCCACTAACCATACGGCAATTAATGGGCCTGTTACCATACCGACAAACTCAAAGCTCACACCATTGCTGATATCGCCCATTTTTAAGAATTCGTGTAGGAAGAAATCAATCGGTTGGTCGCCCCAAGCAGAATTAAGTGAGAAATAGGTATAGCTTGCCGCCCAACCTAATACTACTGCGTAGTAAAGACCGATGATGACGTTCACCATTACTTGCCACCAACCAAACACTTCAAAGTGTGGGTTAAAGCGACGATAAGAAAGCGGTGCACCACCACGATGGCGATGACCAATTGCATAATCTAAAAAAAGCAATGGAATACCGGCGGTTAAAAGTGCAATAAGGTAAGGGATAATAAATGCACCGCCTCCGTTTTCATAAGTGGTGTAAGGGAAACGCCAAATGTTTCCTAAACCAACAGCGGATCCAATCGCCGCCATAATAAATGCTTTCCGACCAGAGAAGGTCTCGCGCTTTGCGTTTGACTGCGTCATATTAAGTTCCTTTTGAATGAAGAAAGATTTCAATATAATGAATTCTAAAACTGAGTCAAGAATTTGATTTAAAGTGCGGTTAAAAATAATGAATTTTTTTAAAAAATCACTGTCTAAAGGCCGAATTTAATCTCTATTAACAACAAAAAGGAACATTTATGGATCTCAATAGCATTTTAAATCAAGTTTTAGATGTCGCTAAAAACTCTGCAAGCAAACTTGAAACCGGCAACCAAACAATCGACTCTCTCACCAAAGTAGGCAGTGGTGCAGCATTAGGCGGTATTTTATCCATGATTTTAGGCCGTAGCGGCGGTGCAAGCTTAGCAAAATTAGGTTCACTTGCCGTTTTAGGTAACCTTGCTTATCAAGCTTACCAAAACTATCAAAAATCCCAACAAAATAGCCAACCAAACATTTCAGAAAATGCGTTTGATGTATTAAATTCATCAAGCCATGTCGATGCAGGTGAATTAATTTTACGTACTATGATCGCCGCAGCGGCAGCAGACGGTGAAATCACTGAAGATGAAAAACAAACTATCGCAAATGAAGCGGGTAACAACCCTGAATTAGCGCAATGGCTTGAACAAGAAATCCAAAATCCAATTTCTATCAATGAAATTGCACGTCTTGTAGGTAACGATACTGCACTTGCAAGCAATGTGTACTTAGCAGCTCGCTTAGTAAGCAAAGATTTATCTCGCAAAGAAATCATTTTCTTAGCAGATTTAGCTCAAGCGTTAGGTTTAGATGATGCGCTTGTTGAACAATTAGAAAAACAAGCAGGCTTCTAATTTTGTGTAGAAAACATTGCGTTTTCTGACCGCGCTTCTTATCAAAAAACACGATAATCTTAGTTATCGTGTTTTTTTCATTTGTTTTTTTGCGAAAACCTAACCAAAGGCGAAAAATTCCGCTACAATGCTGAACTTCAGTGTTTATAAAATTATTCAATAATCATAAAAACGGGAAGCAACATGACAGGCGCACAACTCATTATCCAATGTTTAAAAGCGCATGGCGTAACCGATCTTTTCGGCTACCCAGGCGGGGCAATCATGCCAACTTACGATGCAATTTATGACTCTGGTCTTGACCATCTTCTTTGCCGTAACGAACAAGGTGCTGCAATAGCTGCGATTGGTTATGCGCGCTCTACTGGCAAAGTCGGCGTTTGTGTAGCAACATCTGGTCCGGGTGCAACCAATTTAATTACAGGTTTAGGTGATGCCTTTGCTGATTCTGTACCCATCGTGGCATTTACTGGTCAAGTGGCAGCCCCTCTTATCGGTACGGATGCTTTCCAAGAAGCCGATGTTTTAGGTTTATCCCTCGCGTGCACCAAACACAGCTATATTGTTCAATCCGTTGAAGAGCTACCTGAAATTATTGCTTCCGCTTTCCAAATTGCACAAAGTGGCAGACCTGGCCCCGTTCTCATCGATGTCCCTCGTAACATCCAAGTTGGCGATGTACCAGAACATATCAAACCCATTGTAAAACCTGTCGTAAAACCGACCGCACTTTCAGAATTAAAATTAGCTGAAGCAAAAGCGTTATTGACGCAAGCGAAAAAACCCGTGCTTTATGTCGGTGGTGGCGTAGGTATGGCAAATGCAACGCAAGCGGTCAGAAAATTCCTACAAATTACCAAAATGCCGTCCGTTTCGACATTAAAAGGTTTAGGCTCAATTGACCCGACAGATCCCGTTTATATGGGCATGATTGGTATGCACGGCACAAGACCAGCAAACATTGCCGTGCACGAATGTGATTTATTGTTAGTGTGCGGTGCACGTTTTGACGACCGCGTGACAGGTAAATTAGACAGTTTTGCGCCACAAGCTAAAGTCATTCATTGTGATATTGATGCGGCAGAAATCAACAAACTCCGTGTGGCAAATGTTGCCCTTCAAGGTGATTTAATTCAAGCTTTAGAGGCTTTAAGTATCACGCTTGTGATTGATGATTGGCGTGCGCATATTCAAGCGCTGAAAGCCAAACTCGATTTCACTTATATCGACAACACCGGTAATCGACCGATTGACCCTTGGTCATTACTCAACACACTTTCACAGCGTAAACCTCAAAATGCGGTGATTTGTACCGATGTTGGCCAACACCAAATGTGGTCTGCGCAACATATGCGTCATTTTGCACCAGAAAACTATATTACCTCTGCGGGCTTCGGCACCATGGGATTTGGTTTGCCTGCTGCGGTAGGTGCGAAAAAAGCACGTCCTCATGATGAAGTGATTTTGGTGACAGGCGATGGTTCATTGATGATGAACATCCAAGAATTAGGTTCAATCAAACGCGGCAAATTACCGGTAAAAATTTTGCTGTTAGATAACCAACGTCTTGGTATGGTGCGTCAATGGCAAGATCTTTTCTGGAACAAACGCCGTTCTGAAACCATTCTAGAAGATAACCCTGATTTCGTGATGTTAGCAAAAGCCTTTGATATTCCAGCTGAACGCATTGAGCGCGCTGATGATGTAGATGCGGCACTTAATCGTTTATTAAATAGTGAAACCGCCTATTTATTGCAAGTATGCATTCCACCTGAAGAATGTGTATGGCCATTAGTGCCACCGGGTGCATGCAACACAGATATGTTGGAGGAAATTTAAGATGTACCAATATACTTTTGACTTGATCGCTCAACATCGCCCAGAGGTTTTAGAACGCGTATTACGCGTTATTCGTTTACGTGGCTTTACTGTGATTAATATGGATATGGCATTGATAGAAACCCAAGTGCAGTTAAAAATCACCGTAAAATCTGACCGCACTTTTGATTTGTTGGTGAATCAGTTGGCGAAATTACCGGATGTATTAGGAATAAAATGATGAAAAAATTTATCTTACTTGTCATTTCTATTTTATTTGTATTTGGATGTACAACAACACAAGAAAAAGAAATATCTAAGCAAACAGAGGTGATTCAAGCCTTTTTTATTGCAAATAATAATATTTATGCTGTAGGAGATTTAAATAGCTATCAGTTCTCTTCTTCTAAATCAGAAGATGTGCGAAATTTCATTAATTTTTTAAATTCTAAAGATATGAAAGCTTTTAAAGAAGCACGCATAGATCGTATTGAAAAAAATAGTGAAGATAACAAAATTAAAGCATTGATATTTATTGAACTTGATAGCAAAAAATTGGCTAAAAAAGAGATAGAAAGTTTATTTAATAAACGTGATGTTTACAAATCATCTCAGGGAAATCCTGACTTACTTTTTGAAATAAGTCATGGTGAGCTTGTAAAACTTCAGAATAAAGATGAGATATTAATTAAAGGAAAACTATCTAAACCATTAAAAACAAATTTTATTGAATATAAAAAATCAACAAGTTTTGATTATGAAGGAACCACAGATGGAGCTTCAATGGCTTTAGTTTGGGGAGGTGTTGCTATTCTTATGATTCCATTAGCAATTATTACATTACCATTTCAAGCTGTAGATTCTTTATCTAAATAATTGTATTTATAAACTTAATTATATCGAATAATTCAACGAACCCTAAAAATTTACTTGGAGAGATTATTTATGCCAAAACTACGTTCAGCGACCAGTACTCAGGGTCGTAATATGGCGGGTGCACGTGCCTTATGGCGTGCAACAGGGATGAAAGAAAATGACTTTGGTAAACCGATTATTGCGGTGGTGAACTCTTTCACCCAATTCGTACCTGGGCATGTTCATTTAAAAGATATGGGACAACTGGTTGCAGCTGAAATTGAAAAAGCCGGCGGCGTAGCAAAAGAATTCAATACTATTGCGGTGGATGACGGTATCGCTATGGGTCACGGTGGGATGCTTTATTCCTTACCAAGCCGTGATTTAATCGCAGATAGCGTGGAATATATGGTTAATGCTCACTGTGCTGATGCAATGGTGTGTATTTCCAACTGTGACAAAATCACCCCGGGAATGTTAATGGCAGCAATGCGCTTAAATATTCCAACTATCTTTGTTTCAGGCGGCCCAATGGAAGCGGGTAAAACGAAATTATCTGATCAACTTATTCGCTTAGATTTAGTAGATGCGATGATTGAAGCGGCAGATCCAAATGTAAGCGATGAGCGTATTGATGCGATTGAGCGCAGCGCTTGCCCAACCTGTGGTTCTTGCTCAGGGATGTTTACCGCTAACTCAATGAACTGCTTAACTGAAGCGTTAGGTTTATCTTTACCAGGCAATGGCTCGATGTTAGCGACCCATGCTGACCGCAAAGAATTATTCTTAAAAGCTGGGCGTCAAATTGTTGAGCTTTGCAAACGCTATTATGAACAAAATGATGAAAGCGTATTGCCTCGTTCAATTGGCACCTTTGAGGCCTTTGAAAATGCGATGAGTTTAGATATTGCGATGGGTGGTTCAAGTAACACTGTTTTACACTTATTAGCAGCAGCTCAAGAAGCTGGCGTTGATTTCAAAATGGCGGATATTGACCGCTTATCACGCGTTGTGCCTTGCTTAAGCAAAATCGCACCAAACACCAATAAATACCATATGGAAGATGTACACCGTGCAGGTGGAATTATGGGCTTATTGGGTGAATTAGATCGTGCTGGTTTAATCCATTGCAACACTAAAACCGTGTTAGGAACAACACTAGAAGAACAATTAAATCAATATGATATCATTCGTAATAAAGACGAAGAATTACATAAATTCTTCCGTGCCGGCCCTGCCGGTATTCGCACCACGCAAGCCTTCTCGCAAGATTGTCGTTGGGATAGCGTAGATGATGACCGTGTAAGTGGTTGTATCCGTAATAAAGAAAATGCGATTTCTCAAGAAGGCGGTCTAGCGGTATTGTTTGGTAACATCGCTAAAGATGGTTGTATCGTAAAAACCGCGGGTGTAGATGAGTCTATCTGGAAATTCACCGGTCGTGCCATCGTGTTTGAAAGCCAAGAAGATGCCGTTGCCGGGATTTTAGGCGGCAAAGTTAAAGAAGGCCATGTCGTCGTGATTCGTTATGAAGGCCCGAAAGGCGGCCCGGGTATGCAAGAAATGCTTTATCCGACCAGCTATTTAAAATCCATGGGCTTAGGCAAAAAATGTGCCTTGTTAACGGACGGACGTTTCTCCGGCGGCACATCCGGCTTATCTATCGGCCATGCCTCGCCTGAAGCGGCATCTGGCGGTGCCATCGGTTTAGTACATGATGACGATATTATCGAAATCGATATTCCAAATCGCGCGATTAATCTCAAAATCAGCGATGAAGAATTAGCAAAACGTCGTACCGAGCAAGATGCCAAAGGCTGGCAACCAGCTAACCGTGAACGTGAAGTGTCTTTTGCATTAAAAGTATTTGGTCACTTCGCTACTTCTGCGGATAAAGGTGCCGTTCGTGATAAAACACTTTTAAAATAGTGTCTGATTATCCCTCTCTTTTATGAGAGGGATAAATAAAATAAAGAAAATTTAACCGCACTTCATCATAAACAACAAATATCATGAAAAACCTACTCACCAATCCTCAACCCTCTCAATCGGATTACATTAACGCGATTGTTAAACTTGGCTCCAGAGTATATGAAGCCGCTACTGTAACCCCGCTACAAAAAATGGGAAAATTGTCTGATCGCCTACATAATAATATTTGGATTAAGCGTGAAGACCGCCAGCCAGTAAATAGCTTTAAACTGCGTGGTGCCTATGCAATGATTTCTAGCCTTTCTGATGAACAAAAACAGGCTGGTGTTATTGCTGCTTCTGCGGGCAATCATGCGCAAGGCGTAGCATTATCAGCGAAACAACTTGGGCTAAAAGCATTGATCGTTATGCCACAAAACACACCAAGCATTAAAGTGGATGCAGTTCGCGGTTTTGGTGGTGAAGTGTTGCTACACGGGGCAAATTTTGATGAAGCCAAAGCTAAAGCTATTGAGCTTTCAAAATCTAAACATATGACATTTATCCCGCCGTTTGATCATCCATTGGTTATCGCTGGGCAAGGTACATTGGCGATGGAAATGTTGCAACAAGTTGCCGATTTGGATTATGTCTTTGTACAAGTCGGAGGTGGTGGTCTCGCCGCTGGCGTAGCCATTTTACTCAAACAATTTATGCCGGAAATTAAAGTCATTGGTGTCGAGTCCAAAGATTCAGCCTGTTTGAATGCAGCCTTAGAAAAAGGTGAACCTACCGATTTATCACATGTTGGCTTATTTGCTGATGGTGTAGCGGTAAAACGTATTGGTGATGAAACATTCCGTTTATGTCAAAAATATTTAGACGGTATGGTGCTGGTAGACAGTGATGAAGTTTGTGCGGCAATGAAAGATTTATTCGAAAATGTGCGTGCTGTTGCTGAGCCATCTGGTGCCTTAGGATTAGCCGGTTTGAAGAAATATGTAAAACAAAACAATCTGGAAGGCAAAAATATGGCAGCAATTTTATCTGGTGCCAACCTTAACTTCCATACATTGCGTTATGTTTCAGAACGTTGTGAAATTGGTGAAAACCGTGAAGCTTTATTGGCGGTAACGATGCCGGAACAGCCAGGCAGTTTCTTAAAATTTGCCCATGTCATCGGTAATCGAGCAGTAACAGAATTTAGTTATCGTTATGCAGATAATCAAAAAGCCTGTATTTTTGTTGGTGTGCGCACCATTAATGAAACAGAAAAAGCGGAAATTATTGCTGATTTAACGAAAAATGGCTTTGATGTAGAAGATATGTCTGATGATGATATTGCGAAAACTCACGTGCGTTATTTAATGGGTGGACGAGTTTCTAATCATCATGAAAGACTTTATAGCTTTGAATTTCCAGAACAAAAAGGCGCTTTGCTAAAATTCTTGGAAATCTTGGGTAAACGTTGGAATATTTCATTATTCCATTATCGTGCGCATGGAGCCGATTACGGTAATATTCTTGCGGCTTTCCAATTAGGCGAAAAAGATAACGCAGAATTTGAACAAGCTTTAGCAGAACTCGGCTATGTTTATGAAGATGTGAGTGAAAGTAAAGCGTATCGATATTTC
>CAUQGU010000011.1:0-32371 GCA_963517645.1 uncultured Haemophilus sp.
TTGATGAGAAAGTTACATTTTTTGTTGATTTCAACGGGACAAACCAAGAAATTCGTCACACCCAATTTGGTGCGATGCGTGTGAAAGATGCCATTGTGGATTATTTTGAACGCCAAGGGAAAGCACGCCCAAATGTGGATAAAGACTATCCGGATGTGCGAATTCATATTTATTTGAATAAAGAAGAGCTCGTCGTTTCACTCGATTTAAGTGGCGAAGCATTGCATTTACGTGGCTATCGTGAAGATACAGGTCAAGCGCCTTTACGTGAAACCTTAGCTGCCGCGATAGTGCTTCGTTCAGGTTGGACAAAAGGGACACCATTAGTGGATCCAATGTGCGGTTCGGGTACTTTGTTAATCGAAGCAGCACAGATGGAAGCACAAATTGCACCGCAATTACATCGTTTACATTGGGGTTTTGATTGCTGGAAAGGGCATAATCAAGATGCTTGGGATAAAGTAAAAGCAGAAGCGGTACAGCAAGCTGAAACTTATTTTAATCAAAATCCAAAACCGCATTTTTATGGCTTAGATCTCGATCATCACGTACTGAAAAAAGCGCAAAAGAACGCACAAAATGCAGGCGTAGCACACTTAATTCAGTGGAAACAAGGTGATGTCGCAGCATTAAAAAATCCAAGTCCAGATGAAGTGGGAACAGTGATTTGTAACCCGCCTTACGGAGAGCGTTTAGGTACGACACCTGCGTTAATTGCGTTGTATTCAGTGTTTGGACAACGTCTTAAAAATGAATTTGGTGGCTGGAATGCGTCGATTTTCAGTAGTGAATCTACGTTGCTTGATTGCTTGCGTATGCGTTCACATCGTCAATTTAAAGCGAAAAATGGTCCGTTAGATTGTGTACAAAAGAATTATCAAATTTCAGAACGTAAAGAAAGTGCGGCTGAAAATCCGCTTGAATTTGAACGCACTTCAACGGTAGCGGTGGATTTTGCAAATCGTTTGCAGAAAAATATCAAGAAAATTGAAAAATGGGCGAAGCAGCAAGGCCTTGATGCGTATCGTTTATATGATGCCGATTTACCGGAATATAACGTGGCGGTAGATCGCTATGGTGATCATATCGTGGTGCAAGAGTATGCTGCACCCAAAAATATTGATGAAAACAAAGCCCGTCAACGTTTATTGGATGCCGTGACTGCAACCTTGCAAGTCATCGGTATTGAAACCAATAAACTGATTTTGAAAGTCCGTCAAAAACAAAAAGGTACGAATCAATATGAAAAATTGGCCAATAAAGGCGAATATTTCTATGTGAATGAATACGGCGCTCAGCTTTGGGTGAATTTAACGGATTACTTGGATACAGGATTATTCTTAGATCATCGCTTAACCCGTAAAATGGTTGGTGAAATGGCAAAAGGCAAAGATTTCCTCAATCTTTTTGCTTATACCGGTTCAGCAACGGTTCACGCAGCATTAGGTGGGGCAAAATCGACAACAACCGTGGATATGTCTAACACTTATTTAAACTGGGCAGAGCAAAACCTGATTTTAAATGATATTGAAGGCAAGCAGCACAAGCTCATCCAGGCAGATTGTTTGCAGTGGTTAGAGAAATGTGATCGCCAGTTTGATTTAATTTTCGTGGATCCACCAACATTCTCGAATTCTAAACGTATGGAAGACAGTTGGGATGTACAACGTGATCACATCAAATTAATGCGTAATCTCAAACGTATTTTACGTCCTAACGGCACCATCGTGTTCTCGAACAATAAACGTGGTTTTAAAATGGATTTTGATGCACTAGATGAATTAGGATTAAGTGCGGTCGAAATTTCAGCGAAAACCTTACCGCTTGATTTTGAGCGAAATAAACAAATCCACAACTGCTGGGTTGTGACAATGAAAGCCTAACAAAAAGCCCGATAATGATTTATCGGGCTTTTTTATTATTCGACTTCTTTTTGTTTTTCGGCTTCAGAATCATCATGAAGAAGGGCTTCAACCGCTGCTTCATCATTGGTGTCATCTTCTTTTTCTAAGATTTCAGCCGTTTCTTCATTTAATGCTTCAGCATCAGAATGTGGTTTGATGAAGGGTTTTGGCATCCAATATTTTCGGATGATGTCCGTTGAGAAACCATGTAAAACTTCTTCATTCAAGCGTTCTTGATCTAAATAACGAACTTCCGCAATGATTTCATCTGCTTCAATTTTATTTACACCTAATTGCACTAAGGTTGCATGACTGAGAGTGAGGGCAGACTCAAAGGTCTCACGTACAATAAAGTCCACATCTTTCTTAATAAGACTTACTGTCGTTTTACGGTCATAAGTTCGAGCCAAAATTGGGAGTTTCGGATAAGCATCTTTTAGGTTCTCAACAATATTTTCAATACGTTGGGTATCGTTAATCCCGATGACGACACATTTGGCTTTTTCAATACCGGCAGCGCGTAATACATCAAGACGAATACCGTCACCGTAATAGACTTTAAAACCGAATTTCGCTGCTGCACGAATGTTTTCGATATTGCGGTCAATCACCGAGACGTTAATACCTCGAACAAGAAGCGATTGACACACGATTTGGCTGAAACGACCAAAACCAATCACGAGCACGCTATCTTCTAAATCTACAATTGGATCGAGATCGCTAGTATCGACTTTTTCCTCTTGATTCGCTGATTTGCGTTGGTTAATTTTACGCATTAATAAGCCAATCAATGGTGAGAATAACATTGAGATAATCACCGCAGCGGTAAAGGTTGCATTTTGATCTTTTGTCATCACGCCTGCAGTGGTCGCAGCAGAGAAAAGTACGAATGCAAATTCACCACCGTGCGCCATGATGGTCATTCGTCCAACAGATTCAGTGCGGTCTAGTTTTGTAATACGTGCCACGGTATAAACGGCTAAGGCTTTGCCGATGATGTAAAGGCATACGATACCTAACAACCAAACCGCATCATTGAAGACTAAACTGAGGTCAAGCGACATTCCCACGCCCATAAAGAAGAGACCGAGCAATAAACCACGGAATGGTTCAATATCGGCTTCTAATTGGTGGCGGAATGCGGATTCTGAAAGCATTACACCCGCAACGAATGCACCCATCGCCATTGAAAGGCCACTCGCTTCCATGGCTAATGCTGCACCTAACACCACAAGTAATGCGGCAGCTGTCATCATTTCGCGAATATGAGCTTTGGAAATCAAACGGAAAATTGGGTTCATTAACCATTTACCCGCAACCACTAAACTGACAACGGCACCGAGTGCAATAGCAATAGATGTCCAGTTGGTTTGATGTTCAATGTGTTTGGTTTCAGGCGTTAAAAAGGCAATAGAAGCCAATAATGGCACAATGGATAAATCTTCAAAAATTAAGGTGGAAATCACCCGTTGGCCTTTTGGTGTGTTCGTAATCCCGCGTTCTTCTAATACCTGCATCACAATAGCGGTGGAAGAAAGGGTAAAGCCCATACCTGCAATAAATGCGACTTCTTTAGGAAGATTTAAAATATAGATACCCGCAAAGGTAAGCAGAGCACCACATAGACCTACTTGTAGAAAGCCCCGTCCGAAGATCGCTTTTCGCATGGCCCATAAACGTTCTGGATGCATTTCTAAACCGATGATGAATAAGAACATCACCACACCAAGTTCAGCCATATGCAGAATCGATTCGGCATCTTTCACTACGCCGAAAACGGAAGGACCAATTAAACAGCCAGCCACTAAATAACCCAACACGCTACCTAAGCCAATACGCTTAAAAAGCGGCACGATAGTGACACTGGTAGCAAGCAGGACTACAGTTTTAATTAATTCAGGGCTGACGACATTCGACATAGGGCAAAAAACCTTAGTAAAAACAGGGAGTATGAGAAGAAAGTTGACTTGTATTCTAGCTTTTTTTCACTAAATAAAAAACACAGAAAAGCAAGAAATTGGTATAATTTACAAAAACTTTACACGCATAAAAATGGTCAGTTTTTTGACCGCACTTTAGAGGTATTATGACATTACAATTCAATATGGTCGCGTTGCTATTGGTTTTCTTAATTGTTTTAGGTTTAATTAGCCAAAATAGCGCGATTACCATCTCAGCCGCCGTGCTGTTAATCATGCAGCAAACCTTATTATCCAAATACATTCCTGTACTCGAACAATACGGTGTCAAAATCGGGATCATCATTTTAACGATTGGTGTCCTAGCACCGTTAGTGTCGGGAAAAATCCAACTGCCCGATCTCAGTTCATTTTTAAACTGGAAAATGGGCGTGTCGATTGCAACGGGAATATTCGTCGCATGGCTCGCGGGGAAAGGCGTGCCATTAATGAGTGAACAACCTGTTTTAGTCACAGGGTTATTAATTGGTACGATTATTGGTGTGTCTTTCTTAGGCGGTATTCCGGTGGGACCTCTAATCGCCGCAGGGATTTTAGCTGTATTAATAGGAAAATTTTAAATGAAAAACAAATGGTTATTTATCGCGGGATTAAGCGGTTTTTTGTGTGTGGCGATTGGTGCTTTTGCGGCACATGGATTAAGCAAGGTTTTAGAACCTAAAGAATTAGCGTGGATTGAAACGGGTGTGAAATATCAAATGTTCCACACCATTGCGATTTTAGCGATTGGCATTTTGCAATTATGCCGTGAATCATTGGTTGCAAACAAAATAGTTAATCTTGCTGCAGGTACTTGGGCGTACGGTATTCTACTCTTTAGCGGTAGCCTTTATGCGCTTGCGCTTGGTGCGGGCAAATTTCTTGTTTGGGTGACACCGATTGGAGGCACGTTATTTTTAATTGGTTGGCTTTGCTTGGCTTACGGTGGTTTTAAAAGTAAATCAGTATGAAGAACAAATCAGTCAAACGTGAATTAAATCCGATACAACAATCTCTCTTTTCGAAACTCAAGGATGTCATGCTGGTGGATCAACGTCGTTTATCCGCCCGCATTCATGGTATTGGAAAAATTAAAAGCCAAGAGGCCCAACAAGCCGTTGCCGCAGAAATCCAGCTGCAGATTGAACAGGCTCAATTGCGTGTAGAAAATCGTAAAAGTGCGGTTAAAAATCCGATTGTTTTTCCAGAGAGTTTGCCCGTTAGTCAACGTAAAGCAGAAATTCAAAAACTGCTTTCTGAGTATCAGGTCATTGTGGTGGCAGGGGAAACTGGTTCAGGTAAAACCACCCAATTGCCGAAAATGTGTTTGGAATTAGGTTTCGGCAATTTAGGCATGATTGGTCATACTCAACCTCGTCGTATTGCTGCACGCTCTGTGGCGGCGCGTATTGCGGAAGAACTGGAAACTGAGCTTGGCGGTTTAGTCGGTTATAAGGTTCGTTTTAACGATCAAATCAGTGATGATACGCAAATCAAGTTGATGACCGACGGGATCTTGCTAGCAGAAATTCAAAACGATCGTTTCCTCAATCAATATTCTTGTTTGATTATCGATGAAGCGCATGAACGTAGCTTAAACAATGATTTTATTCTCGGTTATCTGAAACAATTACTGCCACGTCGTCGTGATTTAAAACTCATCATCACTTCAGCAACCATTGATGTGGAACGTTTTTCCAAACATTTCAGCAATGCTCCGATTATTGAAGTCTCGGGCAGAACCTATCCTGTTGAAGTGCGTTATCATCCTGTAGTGGAAGAGGACGATCAAGATCAGCTACAAGGCATTCTTAATGCGGTGGATGAACTGCAAGCGGAAGGTCGGGGCGATATCTTGATCTTTATGAACGGTGAGCGTGAAATTCGCGATACCGCCGAAGCTTTACAAAAACAAAATCTAAAACACACGGAAATTCTACCGCTCTTTGCTCGCTTGTCTGCGCAAGAACAGAATAAAATTTTCCATCCAAGCGGTTTAAATCGTATTGTATTAGCGACCAACGTCGCAGAAACCTCATTGACCGTGCCGGGCATTAAATATGTGATTGACCCAGGTACAGCGCGTATTTCCCGTTATAGCTATCGCACCAAAGTACAACGTTTACCGATTGAACCCATTTCACAGGCATCGGCTAATCAGCGTAAAGGTCGTTGTGGTCGTGTGAGCGAAGGGATTTGTATTCGTTTATATTCGGAAGAAGATTTTAATTCTCGTCCAGAGTTTACCGATCCTGAAATTCTACGCACCAATTTAGCCTCTGTTATTTTGCAAATGACGGCATTGGGTTTGGATGATATTGAAGCTTTCCCATTTGTGGATGCCCCAGATAAACGCCATATTCAAGATGGGATAAAACTGTTGGAAGAATTGGGGGCGTTTGAAATGGTTCGCACCAAATCAGGCGAGAAACGTCAATTAACGGCAGTAGGTCGTCAATTATCGCAACTCCCTGTGGATCCTCGTTTAGCGAAGATGTTGCTGACCGCTGTTTCACAAGGTGCGTTGCATGAAGTGATGATTATTGTCGCTGCTTTATCTATTCAAGATCCGCGCGAGCGCCCACAAGAAAAACAGCAAGCTTCCGATGAAAAACATCGTCGTTTTGCCGATAAAAAATCAGATTTCTTGGCTTTCCTCAATCTTTGGCGTTACCTACAAGAACAACAAAAAGAATTGAGTAAAAACCAATTCCGTCGTCAATGCCAAAAGGATTTCTTAAATTATTTACGTATTCGTGAATGGCAGGATATTTATCATCAAATTCGTTTAACCGTGCGTGAAATGGGCTTACCGATTAATTCCGAAAAAGCCGAATATCAGCAAATTCATACCGCACTTTTAAGCGGCTTGCTTTCTCATATCGGTTTAAAAGAAGCGGAAAAACAACAATATCTTGGCGCGCATAATGCCCATTTTGCGATTTTCCCCAATTCTGTGCTTTTCAAAAAACAACCGAAATGGGTGATGGCGGCAGAGTTAGTGGAAACCTCCAAACTTTGGGGGCGTATGGTGGCGGAAATCGAGCCAGAATGGATTGAGCCACTTGCCGAGCATTTAATTAAAAAATCCTATTCCGAACCACGTTGGTCGAAATCCCGTGGTGCCGTGATTGCTGATGAAAAAGTCACGCTTTACGGTGTGCCGATTGTGGCTGCGCGACCAGTGAATTACGGTTCTATTGATCCGACGATAAGCCGCGAGCTCTTTATTCAATCAGCCTTAGTGGAAGGGGATTGGAATACCAAACATAAATTCTTCAAAGAAAATCAACAACTCGTTCAAGAAGTGGAAGAGTTGGAACATAAAAGCCGCCGACGCGATATTTTGGTGGACGATCGTACGCTTTTTGAATTTTATGATCAGCGTATTGGCACGGAAGTCGTCTCTCAAAAACATTTTGATACCTGGTGGAAAAAGGCACAGCAAAAAGATCCTGAATTGCTTAATTTTGAACGTTCATTCTTGATTAATGATGATGCGGAACAAGTGAGCAAGTTGGACTTCCCAAATTTCTGGCATCAAGGCAATTTAAAACTCAAACTGACTTATCAATTTGAACCGGGTACCGATGCGGATGGTGTGACCGTGCATATTCCGTTGCCATTGCTCAACCAAGTGGAAATGACAGGCTTTGACTGGCAAATTCCAGGCTTGCGTGAAGAATTGGTGATTGCGCTGATTAAATCTCTGCCGAAATCTTATCGTCGTAACTTCGTGCCGGCACCTAATTATGCCCAAGCTTTTTTAAGTCGTGCCGTGCCATTGGAGAAACCGTTATTAGATACGCTAATTTATGAATTGCGTCGTATGACGGGCGTTACTGTAGAAGCGGAACATTGGAATTGGGAACAAATTCCAAGCCATTTGAAAATGACGTTCCGTGTGGTGGATGAAAATGGCAAGAAAATCGCTGAATCTATGAATTTGGACGAGCTGAAATTCAACTTAAAAGATCGCGTACAGGAAAGCATTTCTGCTGTGGCAGATGATGGCATTGAACAAAGCGGGCTGCATATTTGGAGCTTTGCAGATTTACCACAATGTTACGAACAAAAACAACGTGGCTTTAGCGTCAAAGCGTTCCCGGCTATTGTAGATGAAAAAGATGCGGTGGGTATCAAACTGTTTGAAACGGAATTTGAACAATCGGTGGCAATGCAACAAGGTTTGCGGCGCTTATTGTTGCTCAATGTCCCATCACCGATTAAATATCTGCATGAAAAATTGCCGAATAAAGCCAAATTGGGGTTGTATTTTACCCCGTTCGGTCGCGTGTTGGATTTGATCGATGACTGCATCGCTTGTGCGGTGGATAAACTGATTGCCGATTTTGGCGGTTTTGTGTGGGATGAAGTAGGCTTTGAAAAATTGCGTGATTTCGTTCGAGAAAACCTTAACGAAGTGACCGTGGATATTGCGCAGAAAGTGGAGCAAATCCTATCCCTTAACCATGCCTTGAACCAACGTTTAAAAGGCAAAATGGATTTCACTATGGCCTTTGCCTTTTCTGATATTAAGGCGCAATTAAGCGGATTGATTTATCCAGGTTTTGTGCAAAAGAGCGGTTATGATCGCCTACCAGATTTACAGCGCTATCTACAAGCCGTTGATAAACGTATTGATAAACTGGCTCAAGATGTGAATCGTGATCGTGCCGCGATGCTACGTGTAGAACAAGTGCAACAGGCTTACCAACAATTACTGGCTAAACTGCCTAAATCTAAACCGATTTCTGATGAAATCGCGGAAATTCGCTATATGATTGAGGAATTGCGCGTGAGTTTATTTGCGCAACAGTTAGGCACGAAGTATCAGGTGTCGGATAAGCGGATTTTAGGAATTATTAATAATACAAGGATTTAATATGAAAGTTACAGAATTAACATTAAAAGAGATTGCAGGTATAAAATTTGCAAATATTAATTTTGATAATAAGATGAATCTAATTTGTGGTCCAAATGGGATAGGTAAGACAACAATAATAAATTCATTATCTCATTGTTTCTTAAATGGTTATGATATTTCTAGGGTGAAGATGAGGATTGTTTCAAAAGAGGCAGGGGAGATAAAAATCAAACTAAATGAACTAGATGAGGTTTATGAGAAAACCTTCAATGTTAGTTCATGTAAACCCAGTGAAAAAAACTCTTCATCAATTAACTGGGAACCTAGAAAGTTTATTTCTATTGGTGTGGAAAGAACGTTTGAATATACTGATTTAGATAGTATAGAGAGAGATTCTGTAAATGGAGACTATTATTTAGCACAGCATATTGCTAATGGAATACCATTAAGAGATATGAAGAATTGGTTCGCTAATAGAAGCTTATTTAGCGGTACAGAGGGAGCATTGGGAGAATATTCAAAGGAAAATTTGCTCCTAGCGAAGAAAGTTTTTTCTATTCTTGATGGTTGTTATTCCTACTCTAGAACTGATGCAAAAACCTTTGATATCTTTGTAAATACTCCCAATGGAGAGATTTGGTATGAATATTTATCCTCTGGATTTAAATCATGTTTGACTTTAATTTGGGGGATAATAAAAGAAATAGAGTGGCGATTTCAAGAGAAAGATTATTTAGTAAAAGAATTTGATGGAATAATAGTTATTGATGAGTTAGAGCTTCATTTACATCCAGAATGGCAAACAAAAATTTATTTTGCATTACAAGAAACCTTTCCAAATGCTCAATTTATTATAACAACACATAGTCCACATATAGTGCAAAGTGCAGAAGGTAACCAAATTATTGCATTAGCTGCTGATAATGACGGAATTACGTATGTGAGAGAGTTACCAAATATTCAATACGGATATCAGGGATGGACATTAGATGAGGTTTTACAAGATGTGATGGGAATGAGATCAACTTATAGTGATTATTTAGATGAAAGGTTAGAGACTTTCTATAATGCTATAGATGAAGAAGATCTAAATCAAGCAAAAATTGATTTTAAGATATTGAATCAAATACTTCACCCTAATAATCCATTAAGAAAAATGATAAATATAGACTTTAAATCTATTGGAGGGGATATTAATGATTAAAATTAATAGATGTTCACCTCCAGATTATCTTACTTCAAATAAAGTTGTAGAATTAACCGATAAATTTAAAAGTGAACATAAAAATGTATGGACTCATGAAGGTATAAAAAATTCTTTAATGAGTATGTCACATAATAAATGTGCATATTGTGAAGTTAATTTAGGAGAATGTGGTTGTTATTTAGAAGTAGAACATTTTAAAGATAAGAATACATATCCTGATGATGTTGTAAATTGGAATAATTTATTGCCATCTTGCAAACATTGCAATGTTTCAAAGGGTAAGCATAATGTAGTAGATGAACCAATTATAAATCCATGTGATATCGATCCTAGAGAACATCTATATTTTCAGAATTATCGACTCAAAGGAAAGACAGATTTGGGGGACTTATCAATTGAGATATTAGATCTAAATAACAGAAAACATTTAGTGTTGCCTAGATGTAAAGTTGGAGATCGACTAGCTGAAATAATAGATGAATTGAATAGAAATTATAGTATTGATACTGAGAGAAAAAAAAGAAAATTAGTGAGAACAATAAAGGCTATTTTAGAAGAGTGTCAAGCTGAGGCTCTATTTTCTGCTTTATCTGCAACTGTAATTTTAACAAGTAGTGAATATTCGGACTTAAAGAATAAACTGATCTATAATAATTTGTGGGATAGCGAATTAGAGGAGTTAGAACGTAAATCTAAAGAGTTAGTTCTCCAATGTTGAGTTATACTCATTCAATAGTGCACATATTTCAATACATATTATCACTAGTATTATAGCTAATGTGGAAAAGAAGATTATTTTCTACTCCTTGGTGGTACTTGTTTCTTGGTGTCCATTATAAGTACAATACAATTAATCTTTTCAGGCTTTAAAAAACACTTCCCAAACCAACCGCACTTTCTCCCCAAAATTCTTTTTGTGATCTAACTCAAATTTTCGTATTTAACTGATTTACAACTGTCAATTCAATCGCTATCTTGCTGATATTATTATTTTAATAAAGAGGTAAATTATGGATCTGATTATAGGTTTGATTGCCATTGTCTTGGTGGCATATTATATCGTGAAAGGCTACTCAGCGACCGGCGTGTTGATGTTCGGTGGCTTGGTCTTGTTATTCATTTCAGTACTGATGGGACATTCGATTTTACCGGAAGGTGTGAAAAGCACCGGTTCCACCTATTTTGATATTTTAGAATATGTGAAATATCTACTCGGTAATCGTGGCGGCGGTTTAGGCTTGATGATCATGGTGTTATGTGGTTTCTCCGTGTACATGACTCATCTTGGCGCGAACGATGTGGTAGTGAAATTGGTGTCAAAACCACTGAAAAACATCCGTTCACCTTATATTTTAATGGTATTTGCTTATTTCCTTGCATGTTTAATGTCTTTTGCTGTGTCATCTGCAACAGGTTTAGGCGTGTTATTAATGGCGACATTATTCCCTGTCATGGTAAACGTGGGGATTTCACGTGGGGCTGCGGCAGCAATTTGTGCATCACCAATTTCCATAATACTTTCCCCAACATCGGGCGACGTGGTGCTTTCTGCTGAAATTTCAAAAATTCCTTTAGGTGAGTTTGCCTTTGGCACCGCATTGCCGGTTTCGATTTTTGCGATTTTAGGGATTGCTGTCGCGCACTTCTTCTGGCAGCGTTATTTAGATAAAAAAGAAGGCGTACAAGTAGAACGTTTAAATGCAGATGAAATTAAAACCACCGCACCAAATTACTACGCAATTTTGCCATTATTACCCATTATCGGTGTGTTACTTTTTGATGGTAAATGGGGATTACCAAATTTACACATTGTTACCGTGATGGTGCTTTGCTTTATCATTACTGCAGTAGTGGATTTCTTACGTAGCTTTAACGCAAAACAAACCTTCGATAATCTTGTGGTGGCATATCGCGGTATGGCAGATGCCTTTGCGGGCGTGGTGATGCTTTTAGTGGCGGCAGGTGTATTTGCACAAAGTTTAAGTACAATCGGGTTTATCACTAATTTAATCGACTCTGCACAAAGCTTCGGCGGCTCAGCATTCTTTATGATGTTAGTGCTTGCGGTGATTACCATTTTAGCCACCATGGCGACGGGGTCAGGTAATGCGGCGTTCTATGCTTTTGCAGAATTAATTCCAAAATTAGCCACTCAAATGGGCGTCAACCCGGCGTTCTTAACCATTCCAATGTTACAAGCCTCTAACTTAGGTCGAGGTTTATCACCAGTTTCTGGTGTGGTTGTAGCGGTATCCGGCATGGGAAAAATCTCACCATTTGAAATCGTAAAACGTATGTCCGTACCAATGTTGGTCGGTTTTATTTGTGTGATTATTGGCACTGAAATCTTTGTTTCCGTTGCCGCCTAGAGTGATAGGTAAAAAAGAAGGGCTGATAGTGAATATCAGCCCTTTTGTTTTGAGTTAAGTGCGGTCAATTTTCTCGCTGTTTTTGATTTTATGCATTTGATGATTTTCAAACGCTTTCACCAAATCTGCGACTTTTTCACCTTCCGGTAAAACCAAATCTTGTGCGATATCATAAAGCGGTACAATCACAAATTCTCGGTTTTTCATATCGTAATGAGGCACCGTTAAGCGTTCATTTTGAATGATTTGATCGCCATAAAGCAGAATATCCAAATCTAGTGTACGTTCACCCCAACGACGTAAACGCACACGACCTTGTTCATTTTCAATGCGTTGTAATTCATCGAGCAAAGCTAAAGGTGGGCGAGTGGTTTCGATCATTGCCACTGCGTTCACATAGTCCGGTTGATCTTGCGGGCCTAATGGTTTGCTTTGGTAAAATCCGCTCACCGATTTTAATTCGGTATTAGGTAGCGCAGAAATTGCCTCTAATGCCGAATTTAATTGTTCTGTAGGCGTATTTAAATTGCTGCCAAGGGCGATATACACTTGAACCATTAGTTAGCCGCCTTAGGTTTACGTCTACGATAATATTTTTTCTTCGGTGCAGGATGCAATTTTTGTTGCTCTTGAACTAGTTGGCGACGTTGTTCTTGATTGCTAAGTTGGTACTCATGCCACCATTTTGCGAGTTCAACGGTTTCACCGCCTTCCACTTCAGCACGCATCGCCAATAAATCAAAGGCTGCACGGAATTTTTGATGTTCCATCGTGCGAGCAGGGTGAGAACCCGTGCGTTTAAGCAATTGTAATTGCAACATCCAAATATCACGAATAACGGATGTATGACGACGAGGTGCGGCTAATGATCGGCATAATTGATCAAGCACTTCATTTGCCGCAAGGGCATAGGCATCGTGATTGTTTAAGCCACCTTCATTTTTCAGCACATCCACTTTTTCGCGTAATGGATACCAGAAGAATGCCGCAAATAAAAAGGCTGGATTAATACGTAATTTGTCGGCAATACGTTCATCGGTTGAATTTAACGAGGTTAAAATCATGCGTTCCGCAAGGCTGTCTTCTTTTTCGGTGAAATAAGGCGTTAAGCTTGGGAAAAGCTGTTCAAATAAGCCATATTGGCGAAGTAATTTATAAGTTTTTACGCCATTGCCAGACTGCAATAATTTTAAGCTTTCATCGAATAAACGCGCCGGTGGAATATTTTTCAGCAATGGTGCAAGCTCACGAATTGGCTGTTCACTTGGTTTTTCCAAGAACATATCCAATTTCGCCATAAAGCGCACAGAGCGTAGCATCCGCACAGGATCTTCTTGATAACGGGTAACGGGATCTCCAATCAGACGTAATTTTCCGTTTTTTAGGTCATCAATTCCGTTGAAGTAATCACGCAACGTATTATCTTGCGGATTGTAGTAAAGCGCGTTTACGGTGAAGTCACGGCGTTCGGCATCTTGTTCAATGGTGCCATATACGTTATCACGTAATAACATCCCTTCATCGCTTTGTTTCGCTTGATTTTCGCTGCGTGCATCGGAATGGCTAGCACGGAATGTGGCCACTTCAATTACATCACGTCCAAACATAATATGCGCAAGGCGGAAACGACGACCGACTAAACGGCATTGACGTTGGAATACTGCTTGAATTTGCTCGGGACGTGCATTCGTTGCTACATCAAAATCTTTTGGATGTTTACCTAATAATAAATCACGCAAACAGCCCCCAACGATATAAGCTTCATAACCTTGGCGTTGCAATTTTTCAACCACGTTAATGGCATTGCGGCTAAACATACGTGGATTAATGCCGAAATGAGAGGCTTTCACACTATGCTTGTCGTAACGAGAAGCTTGAGTGTTGTTTTTTTTGTGGTGAGAAGAGGACGGGGCGATCTTGGGTTGTGAACGCTCTGTTTTTGAAACGTTAGATTTTTTGCTTTTTGGCTCCGTTTTTGGAACGGGCGAATTTATATTGGTTTCGGTTTCTTTTTTAGTTTTTTTACCAAATAAATTTTTTATATAAGTAAGAATAATTTACTCCATTCTCTATGTTCAATACGCATTTGATAAAAACACGAAAAGTGCGGTTGTTTTTGACCGCACTTTTTTGTTGGGTTACTTAAATAAATTAACCTGCGACTTGTTTTTCACGAATTTCAGCAAGAGTTTTGCAATCGATACAAAGATCAGCAGTAGGGCGTGCTTCTAAGCGACGAATGCCAATTTCTTCCCCACAAGAATCGCAATAACCGAAATCATCGGTGTCTAATTTTTTTAATGTGTATTCAATCTTCTTCATTAATTTACGCTCGCGATCGCGGTTACGTAATTCAAGACTGAATTCTTCTTCTTGCGTTGCACGGTCAGCTGGATCTGGGAAGTTTGATGCTTCATCTTGCATATGAGCAACCGTTCTTGATGCTTCTTCCACAATTTGCTCGTGCCACGCAGTTAAAATTTTTCTGAAATGAAGAATCTGATCTTCATTCATGTATTCTTCATCTTTCTTTGGTTGATAAGGCTTAACACCGGCTAAATCCAGCAAACTTAGAGATGCCTTAGACATTGATAACTCCTAATGTAGTAAAGATTTTAACGACTTCCTGTCTTGTTGTTTTGATTGATTCTTATCGGCTAAAAAATAGCTGACATAAGAACCCTGTTTTTTAAGGGCGATATAAATAGCAGAACTTCACCTATTTAGCAAATAAATTTAGCTTAGAAATTTCAAATTTGCGATCGTGATCGCAAAAAACGGTATGTTTATTTGCTTATCTGTGAGGTTAAGGCTAGTTTGCCTTACTTTCTCGCTATAAATCACACTTAAAATGAAAATCACGCTATTTCAACTGTGCATGATGCTCATTGTCTCAGCCTTATCCTTGCTTGTCGTGCCAGATTTTTTACTGTTCACTTGGCAACAGGCAGGGCTGAGCATTTTAATGTTGGTTATGACCGCACTTTGTTTCCATTGGTTCAATTATTTTAAAGCCAGAAATTTTTGCATAAGTAGTATCTTGTTTTTACTTACTTTGGCTTATTCGCATTCATCAGCCTTATCGTTATTGGGACAAGCAGAGAGAATTTCAAGTTTACCGAATAAAATCACCTTAGATCTCCACATCTCAGAAATTCTTCATCAGCAAGATTATCAAACCTTGATTGCGATGAGCTCTTTATTTGATGGAAAAGCACAACAAATTTTTATTAATTGGAAAGCACCGGAAAAACCACAACTTGGCGAAGTTTGGCGGGCTGATGTAAAGCTTCGACCTATTTCGGCGAGATTAAACCATGGGGGATTTGATCGACAACAATGGTATTTTTCAAAAAGGGTTATTGCCATCGGAAATGTGCAAAGTGCGGTTAAAATTGGGGACGATTTTTCTTATCGCACAGATTTTCTACAGAATAGCCTCAAGCAGACGGAAGGGCTTTCTTTACAAGGCTTACTTATTGCATTGGCATTTGGTGAGCGGGCTTTGCTGGATAATAAAACGTGGTTGATTTATCAACAAACGAATACAGCACATTTAATTGCGATTTCAGGACTCCATATTGGTTTAGCAATGGGGATAGGCTTTTTCTTTGCTCGATTATTGCAACTCGCACTGCCTACACGCTTTATTTCGCCCTGGTTTCCACTTTACTTTGGTGTGTTGATTGCTTTAGGTTATGCCTATTTAGCCGGATTTAGTTTACCGACCTTTCGTGCAATGATGGCATTACTTTTTATCGCAATTCTTCAATTTTCGCGACGATATTACACGCCTTCGCAAATGCTGTGTTTAGTCGTGGCATTTTTACTTTTTTGCGACCCGCTTATGCCGCTTTCGGTGAGCTTTTGGCTTTCAATTGGTGCCGTTACCTGTCTGATTGTGTGGTACCGATATGTTCCCTTATCAATCATTGAATGGCGACATCAAAAATTATCCCGCAAAGTGCGGTGGATTTTGGGCTTGTTTCATTTGCAGTTAGGGCTGTTGATTTTATTCACGCCTATTCAGCTTTTCTTTTTTAATGGCTTGGCATTAAATGGGTTCTTAGCAAATTTAATTGCAGTGCCCTTGTATAGTTTCTTACTGGTACCCTTGATTCTCTTTGCGGTGTTGACCCATGGTGCATTTTCTTCTTGGCATCTTTCAAATACGATTGCTCAAGGTATTACACAATACCTCAGTCTTTTCCAAGGTTCGTATATGCCGATTTCGATTAATTTATCCCTTATTGT
Organism: uncultured Haemophilus sp.; assembly: GCA_963517645.1. Taxonomy (GTDB): domain Bacteria; phylum Pseudomonadota; class Gammaproteobacteria; order Enterobacterales; family Pasteurellaceae; genus Haemophilus_D. The sequence goes on from CAUQGU010000011.1 coordinate 16,560, forward strand.
GACCGCACTTTTAAGCCTTATTTTTAGCGGAATGTTAGGTGGATTGTATTTTTTGTCTCAAGCTCAAACAAAAAATACACCGTTAAAATCGAGTCGATTTTTCACGTTAAATAGTACAAAAATCTTATCGCTAGAAGAGTATAAACAAGCTCTATTGGGTGTAATTCTTGTTTTTTGTGTTTGTATTGGTTCGTTTGGATATCGATATCTCACGAAACCCAAATGGCAGTTAGATACGCTAGATGTTGGACAAGGTTTAGCAACCTTAATTGTGAAAGAGGGGAAAGGCGTGTTGTATGACACGGGGCCTGCTTGGCAGAGTGGAATAGGAGCTTCTTCCATGGCGGAATTAGAGATATTACCTTATCTTCAACGGGAAGGTATTGAACTTGAAACCTTGATTTTAAGCCATGATGATAACGATCATTCAGGTGGAGCTAAAGCAATTTTAGCCGCATATCCAGAGATTGAGCTGATTACACCTTCTCGCAAAAACTATGATGAAACGCACCGCACTTTTTGTCTTCAGGGGAAACAATGGCAGTGGCGAGGGCTTGATTTTAAAGTTCTTTCACCAACGCAAATAACAGATAGGGCGGAGAATCCCCAATCTTGCGTAATTTTATTCACAGATGGACAGTATCAGATCCTTTTAACCGGTGATGCGGATGTGGCGACAGAAAGAGCATTTGCTGAAAACATAGGCAAAATTAATGTGTTACAAGTGGGGCATCATGGCAGTAAAACCTCAACGAGCGAGTTTTTACTAGCTCAAACAAAACCTGATATCGCCTTGATTTCGAGTGGGCGATGGAATGCGTGGAATTTCCCTCATCCAACCGTGATTGAACGCTTAAATCGTTATCAAAGTGTGGTCGAAAATACGGCTATTTCAGGTCATATAAGGTTAAATTTTACTGAAAAAGAGGTTGAAATAGAAAAGGTGAGAGGGGATTTTTCACCTTGGTTTGCCCGTGTAATTGGATTATCCCCAAAATAACAGGTACAATGCAGCCAATTTTTCAAGATAACATGATGTAAGAACAAACTATGCAAGATAAAGATTTCTCAACCACACAAACTTTTAAACGTTTATGGCCAATGATTTCACCTTTTAAATCGGGTTTGTTAGTAGCAGCTTTTGCCTTAATATTCAATGCCTTGGCTGATTCAGGTTTGATTTATATGCTTAAACCGTTGCTTGATGATGGTTTTGGTAAAGCGGATCATTCTTTCTTAAAAATGATGGCATTTGTTGTAGTAGGCATGATTATGTTACGTGGTGTGACTAACTTTGTCTCTAGTTATTGTCTGGCGTGGGTATCAGGTAAAGTCGTCATGATTATGCGCCGACGTTTGTTTAAACATTTAATGTTTATGCCTGTGAGCTTTTTTGATCGTAATTCAACAGGAAAATTACTTTCTCGTATTACCTACGACTCAGAAATGATTGCTAACTCTTCATCTAGTTCATTAGTGACGATTGTTCGAGAAGGAGCATATCTAATTTCGTTGCTTGTCGTGATGTTCTATACTAGTTGGGAACTGACTCTTGTACTTTTTGTGATTGGTCCGATTATTGCAGTGCTTATTCGCATGGTATCTAAGATTTTCCGTAAGCTTAGTAAAAATATGCAAGATTCCATGGGCGAATTAACCTCTGCGACGGAACAAATGCTAAAAGGGCATAAAGTGGTGCTTTCTTTTGGTGGACAGTTAGTGGAAGAAGAGCGTTTCGATAAAGTCAGTAACGATATGCGTCGTAAAGGCATGAAAATGGTGACTGCCGATGCGATTTCTGATCCTGTTGTGCAAGTGATTGCTTCCTTGGCGTTAGCCGCCGTGCTTTATTTGGCAACCACACCATTAATTGCGGATGATAATTTAACTGCAGGTTCTTTTACGGTGGTCTTTTCTTCCATGTTAGCCATGATGCGTCCGTTAAAATCTTTGACGAATGTTAACTCACAGTTCCAACGTGGTATGGCAGCTTGTCAGACATTATTTGCGATCTTAGATTTGGAAACAGAGAAAGATAATGGCACGTATAAAGCAGAACCTGCAAAAGGTGATTTAGAATTTAAAAACGTGAGTTTTGCTTATGAGGGTAAAGAAGAGAAAGCCTTAAATAATATCTCTTTTTATGTGCCTGCAGGCAAAACTGTGGCTTTAGTGGGGCGTTCAGGTTCGGGAAAATCAACGATTGCTAATTTGGTGACGCGTTTCTACGATATTGACGAAGGCGAAATTTTATTAGATGGCGTAAGAATTCAAGATTATCGTTTATCTAATTTACGTGAGAATTGTTCTGTCGTTTCTCAACAAGTGCATTTATTTAACGATACGATTGCCAATAATATTGCTTACGCGGCAGAAGATAAATACACGCGTGAACAAATTATTGAAGCTGCAAAAGCAGCTTACGCCCTGGAGTTTATCGAGAAACTTCCACAAGGTTTTGATACCGTTATTGGTGAGAATGGTGCAACTCTTTCAGGTGGCCAACGTCAGCGTTTAGCGATTGCTCGTGCATTACTACGTAATTCACCGGTCTTAATTTTAGATGAAGCTACATCGGCATTAGATACAGAATCTGAACGAGCGATTCAGTCAGCATTAGAAGAACTGAAAAAAGATCGTACAGTATTGGTGATTGCACATCGTTTATCAACCATTGAAAATGCCGATGAAATCTTAGTCATTGAACACGGTGAAATTAAAGAACGTGGTACACATCAAGATTTATTAGCACTTGATGGTGCGTATAAACAATTACACAGTATGCAGTTTAGCGGATAAAATAATAAGGGCGAACCAATGTGTTCGCCCAAAATCAATATAGGATAAATGAAATGCCTTTTTGGTACTCTAATTCAAAGCTTGCTTGGTTGCTTCTGCCTTTTTCACTGCTATTTTGGTTGATTAGCCAAATTCGCCGAGCATTATTTTCCCTGAATATCTTATCCTCTTATAAATCCCCGAAACCAGTCATTATTGTCGGCAATCTTTCTGTTGGTGGAAATGGTAAAACCCCTGTTGTTGTGTGGCTAGTTGAAGAGTTACAAAAACAAGGATTGCGTGTAGGCGTGATTTCTCGTGGCTATGGTAGCCAATCTAAAACCTATCCTTTACTTGTCACACCGGAAACAAACCCTGTTCAAGGGGGCGATGAACCTGTTTTAATTGCCAAAAGAACAGGTGTGCCTGTGGTGATTTCACCGAATCGTCAGCAAGCTATCGAATTACTTTTGAAAACACAGGATTGCGATCTGATTATTTCGGATGATGGATTACAACATTATAAGTTGCAGCGTGATATTGAAATTGTGGTGATGGACGCAGAACGTGCTTTAGGGAACGGCTTTGTTTTGCCGGCAGGGCCTTTGCGTGAATTACCAAGTCGCTTAAAAAGTGTGGACTTTGTGATTACTAATGGCGGAAAAAATGCTTATTCTGATGTCATTATGACGTTAGTTCCTCACTATGCGATTAATTTAGTGACGGCAGAAAAACGCTTGCTAAGTGAGTTTACCCAAGGTTCAGCTATTGCGGGAATTGGCAATCCTCAACGTTTTTTCACGATGTTGGAAAATTTAAATATTCGTTTAGCCAAGACGAAAGCTTTTCACGATCATCAACATTTTGAGCCGCAATTATTAGAAAAACTCGCTGAAAACCAACCGCTCTTTATGACCGAAAAGGATGCCGTAAAATGCCAAGCTTTTGCTAAAGAGAATTGGTGGTATGTTCCAGTTGATGCGGAGATTGTTGAGGCTGAAAACCAAGGCCAAAAACTTCCACAATTGTGGGAAAAAATCCGTCATTTAGTTTAACTCTATTCGAGTGAAATATGCATGAGAAACTTAATCCTCGATTATTAGACGTGATCGCTTGCCCGCGATGTTTGGCAAGATTGAAATACGATCAAGAAAATCAACGGCTCATTTGCCCTTTTGAGCAAGTGGCGTATCCTATTGAAAACGGCGTGCCGGTTTTGTTGGCAGAAAAAGCCGAAACACTGAAAGAATAAGGAATGATTATGTCATTTACAGTTATTATCCCTGCTCGTTTTGCATCAAGCCGCTTACCGGGTAAACCTTTAGCCGATATTGTCGGTAAACCCATGATTCAACATGTTTTTGAAAAGGCTCAGCAATCAGGGGCAAGCCGAGTGATTATTGCCACAGATAACGAACAAGTTGAAAAAGCAGCAAAAGCTTTTGGGGCAGAAGTGTGCATGACATCAGAAGCGCATAATTCAGGTACAGAGCGTTTGGCGGAAGTGGTAAGTAAGCTTGGTATTGCGGATGATGAAATTATTGTAAACATTCAAGGGGATGAGCCGTTAATTCCACCTGTTATTGTGAGCCAAGTGGCAGAGAATTTAGCGAAGTTTAACGTGAATATGGCGACACTGGCGGTAAAAATTCATGAAGCGGAAGAGTTATTTAACCCAAATGCTGTGAAAGTTGTTACGGATAAAGATGGCTACGTTTTATATTTCTCTCGTTCAGTGATTCCTTACGATCGTGATCAATTTATGCAATTAGCGGATACCTCCAAGGCGCAATTGTCTGATGCGTATCTTCGTCATATTGGTATTTATGCTTATCGTTCAGGCTTTATTAAACAATATGTGCGATGGGCACCAACACAATTAGAAAACTTAGAGAAATTAGAGCAACTCCGTGTATTGTGGTACGGTGAGCGTATCCATGTGGAATTGGCGAAAGAAGTCCCTGCTGTTGGTGTGGATACAGCAGAAGATTTAGAAAAAGTGCGGTCAATTTTGGCGTAGTTTTTACTGATGTTTGATTCCAAGAAGTTTCTCTCAGATGTTTCTCATGAACCTGGTGTTTATCGTATGTATGACGATAAAGATCAGGTTATTTATGTGGGCAAAGCGAAAGATCTCAAAAAGCGACTCTCCAGCTATTTCCGCAAAAACTTAAGCAGCAAAAAAACAGAAGCCTTGGTGTCGTCAATTCATCATATCGACACAACCATTACGTCTTCTGAAACAGAAGCGTTATTGCTTGAGCATAACTTTATTAAACTTTATCAGCCTCGTTATAACGTATTATTGCGAGATGATAAATCCTATCCTTTTATTTTATTGACAAAAGAGCGTCATCCTCGTATTACTTCTTATCGCGGAACGAAAAAAATTGCAGGTGAGTATTTCGGGCCTTATCCTCATGCGGGGGCAGTGCGTGAAACCTTGTCGTTAATGCAAAAATTGTTCCCTGTTCGTCAATGTGAAAATTCGGTTTATAACAATCGTTCCCGCCCTTGTTTGCAATATCAAATTGGACGTTGTTCTGCACCTTGTGTGCCAGGTTATGTGAGCGATGAAGAATATAGCCAACAAGTTGAATTAGCACGACTATTTTTACAAGGGAAAGATCAGCAAGTATTAGATTATCTCATTGGCAAAATGGAGCAGGCGAGCCGAGACTTGGATTTTGAAGGCGCGGCACGTTATCGTGACCAAATTCAAGCGGTTCGTGCTGTTATCGAAAAACAATTTGTTTCCAATGAGCGTTTGGACGATATGGATATTATGTCCATTGCGTATCAGCACGGTTTAGCTTGTGTTCAGGTGATGTTTATTCGTCAAGGTAAAGTATTAGGCAATCGCAGCTATTTTCCGAAAGTACCCGCCAATACAGATTTATCCGAACTCACAGCCACTTTTGTTGGGCAGTTTTATTTGCAAGGTCACCAGGGCAGAAGTATCCCGAATAGTATTATTGTGGATCATAAACTAGATGAAAAAGCCGAGCTTGAGGCTTTATTAACTGAACAAGCCGGCCGAAAAGTGGTGATACAAGAATCCGCTAAAGGCGATAAAGGCAAGTATTTGCAGTTGGCACAAATTAATGCCAAAGCGGCTTTAGCGACTCAACTTAAACAATCTTCCCGAATGCACGAACGTTATCAAGCACTTTGTGAATTGCTCGATATGCCTGAAATTAAACGCATGGAATGTTTTGATATTAGTCATACGATGGGTAATCAAACCGTGGCATCCTGTGTAGTCTTTAATCAGGAAGGCCCACTGAAATCAGACTATCGTCGTTTTAATATTGAAGGCATTACTGGCGGCGATGACTATGCCGCGATGGAGCAGGCTTTAAAGAAACGTTACGATCGCGATCTTGATGAAGATAAAATCCCCGATATTATTTTTATTGATGGTGGTAAAGGGCAGCTTAATCGTGCCTTAGAGGTTTTTCATCAGCTCAATGTAAAATGGGATAAAAATCGACCGCACTTAATTGGTGTGGCAAAAGGTGTGGATCGTCGAGCAGGACAAGAAGTGTTGATTATCAGCAAACAAGATCGTGAGATTCACTTGCCGGATGATAGCCTTGCGCTGCATTTAATCCAACATATTCGAGATGAAAGCCATAATCATGCGATTAGCGGTCATCGTCAAAAACGTCAAAAAGCCTTTACCCAAAGTGGCTTAGAAACCATTGAAGGGGTAGGCGCCAAACGACGCCAAGCCTTGTTGAAATATTTAGGTGGATTACAAGGTGTCAAAAATGCCACATTGGATGAAATCGCCTCTGTACCCGGTATTTCTAAAGCGTTAGCAGAAAAGATTTTCGAGACCTTAAAAAGTTAGGAAAACTCTTGATTTTCTACGCGAACTGTCTATGATTCAACCTTTCGGATTTTATATAGGAACATATTATGTTTGAATGGCTTGTTGATCCTGAAGCATGGATTTCATTGCTTACTTTGACCGCACTTGAAATCGTCTTGGGTATCGATAACATTATTTTTATTAGTATTTTAGTGGGACGTTTACCCGCGAATCAACGCCAATCTGGTCGTATTATCGGTCTTGGGTTAGCGATGATTACCCGCATTTTACTTCTTGTTTCCCTTTCTTGGATGATGAAATTAACGGAACCACTATTCACTTTGGTTGGTCAGGAAATTTCAGGGCGCGATTTGATTTTATTCCTTGGAGGTTTATTCCTGATTGTGAAAAGCACAGGCGAAATCAAAGAAGCGATGCATCCTGAATCACATCATGAAGAAGAGAATAACAAGAAGAAAGTCAGTTATTTGGGTGTATTAATCCAAATTGCGATTTTAGATATTGTGTTTTCTTTAGACTCCGTGATTACGGCAGTAGGCATGGCAAACCATCTTCCAGTGATGATTTTAGCGATTATGCTTGCAGTTGGTGTCATGATGTTTGCGGCGAAACCAATTGGTGATTTTGTTGATACCCATCCGACATTGAAGATTTTAGCCTTAGCATTCTTAATTTTAGTGGGTGTAAGTTTAATTGCTGAAAGTTTGGATATCCATATTCCAAAAGGCTACATTTACTTTGCAATGGGCTTCTCAGCAGTAGTTGAAATGCTCAACATCAAGATGCGAAAATCACTTGGTCATTAAATTATATAAAAAGGCGGAACAATGTGTTCCGCCTTTTTTTAGTCATTATAGAATACCCCTTTCCCATATAAATACAGCGTGACTTGTTCGCCTGTGAGATACTCGTTGATGAGATCTTCATTGATATTCAATTCATAACCGCCAACATCAATACAAATATTGATAGCTCGTCCTCTTGATTCAATTCGCTTAATTTCACCGTTAAAAGAAGCGGTCGGATCTTGGATTTTTTTCGCAAGAGAGAATTGTTCAGGGCGGAATAACACTTTCCCTTGCGTATGACCATTTCCTTTATTTTCGATAGTGACCTCGCCTAATTGACAGGTCGCGATAGCATCATTTTTTAATGTTGCAGGGAAAATAATACTTTCTCCGATAAATGTTGCGATGGATAAATGCTGCGGTGACCAATACAGTGTTTTAGGTGTCGCAATTTGGAGGATTCTTCCTTCTTGAATCACCGCAATTTTATCTGCATAACAGAGTGCTTCATCACGATCATGAGTCACAAATATGGCAGATGAACCACTTTCTCTTAATACTTGTAACATATCGTAACGAATTTGATTTCTCAGATGCTCATCTAATGCACTGAATGGCTCATCAAACAGTATGAGTTCAGGGCTTGGTGCGAGAGCTCGAGCAAGTGCGACACGTTGCTGTTGACCACCAGAAAGCTGGTGTGGAAAACGGTCAGCTAAGCTGCTAATGCCCGTCAGTTTCATCACTTCCTGTATGCGTTGTTTTTCCTCTTCTGTTTTTCCTTTGCCATCGCCTAAGCCATAAGCAATATTGCGGTAAACATTTAAATGAGGAAATAACACACCTTCTTGTACCACATAGCCTAATTTGCGTTGCTGAGTTGGCACATTGAGGTTTTCTTTAAAAATAGGTTGATTCTTTAACCAAATCTCACCGCTTGTAGGTTGTTCAAAACCAGCAATACTACGCAATAAGGTGGTTTTTCCACAACCGGATGCACCGAGAAGAAACAGAATTTCACCTTTCTCTAATTGCAGAGAGATATTGTGTAGAACCTGGTGCCCATTAAAGGATTTATTCAAATTTTTAATGTCGAGTAATGTTGTCATTTTTATCTTCTCGTTATTTAAAACCGTATCGTTTCAGTAAAAATACAGGAATCCCTGAAAATAGCACTAACATAATGGCATAAGGCGTGGCTGCCGCATATTGTGCATCAGAGGTATATTCCCACACCGCGGTTGAAAGTGTTTTAATGTCATTTGGTGTCAGCAATAGGGTTGCAGTGAGCTCTTTCATTAAGTTTAAAAAAACTAAAGCAAAGGCGGCAGCAATCCCAGGTAACATAGCGGGGATGACTAAGGTACGGAAAATATAAAAGTTGCTACGGCCTAAGCTTTGCCCCACTTTTTCGATGTTATCAGACATCTGTTCAAGCGATCCTCGTAGGGTCGTTTGCGCCATGGGAAGATAAAGCATAAAGTAGGCGACCACGACCATCGCGAAGGTTTGATAAAGGGAATACGCATAGTTGATGGTAAAGAAAACCAACGATAATGCGATCACGAGCCCTGGTACTGCATGAAGTAGATAAGGGATGCGATCAAGCCAAACTGTCAATTTACTGCGATAGCGTACTGCCGCCCATACTAATGGTAAGGCACAAATAACCGTAAGTGTAGCCCCAAGCGTAGAGATGGTCAGTGAGTTTGTGAAAGCGGTAAAAAATTCCCCAAAATCGACCGCACTTTCAATGGAATTTCCTACTTTTAGCCAATAAATCAGCATGGTAATTGGCACCCCAATACTGAGCACAAAAATGGTTGTAAAGAAACTCACGACTAAAATTTGTTTTCCAACAGAGAGCGTTTTCAGTGGATAAGGACGTATTACACCTTTACCGCTTTGATAGAGTGTTTGTGTGCCTCTAAAACGAATTTCGCCCATCACCACTAGGATACAAATAACCATTAACACGCCAGAGAGTAAGGCGGCGGTGTTGTTATTAAAGGCCATTTCATATTCTTGGAAAATCGCTGTAGTGAAGGTTTGATAATTTAAAATAGACACGGCACCAAACTCTACCAACATATGAAGCGCAATTAATAATATGCTGCTACCGATAGCGGGTTTGAGTTGCGGGAAAATCGCATGCCAAAATGTGTAAGCCTGGCTTTTAGCCAATGAAAGGCTCACTTCTTCTAAAGAGCGGTCGAGTCTTTTTAAGGTCGCTGCGACAGGGAGATATGCAAGCGGGAAAGAACTCAGCGTCATAATGCCGATGGTTCCCCACAAGCCTTCCACTCTGAAGGTGAGACTGATCCAAGTAAAACAACTGACAAAAGCCGGAATACAAAGAGGGAGCGTCATGGCTACTTGGAAAAAGCCTTTTCCCCAAAAGCGATAACGTTCTAATAAAAATGCACATAACGTGCCGAGAATAATGGCAAAAAGTGTGACAAATACCATTAAAAGTAGGGTATTACTGAGCAATTCCCACATTCTTGGGCGCCAAAGTAATTCAATGCTGCGAGCTAATCCTACATCTGCAGCACGCTCAATAACATATAAAAAAGGTAATAATAATGGCAAACTAATCAGCACGATTAAGGCTATAAGCCAGCGAGGGGGGCGATTAGACACAAAAAATCCTTTAAAATATCAGTGTAGAGTAAGTAGAGTAAATAACAGAAGGGCGTGTATTACACGCCCTATATTGCATAACAAATCAAACTTATTTCAAGCCAGCCTCTTCAATAAGTTTGTTTGCATTGTCTTTGTCTTCAGAAGTCGTTGCCGAAACAACAGGGGCTTCTAATTTCGCATAAGGTTCCATGTTAAATGGAGAAACCACATCAGTACGAAGTGGGTATTCTGCACGTACTGAAGTAAACGCTTCTTGTCCTTCTTTACTTGCTAAGAAATCAACGAATTTTTTCGCTTCTTCTTTATTTTTAGACCCTTTTAATACAGCAGCACCAGAATAAGTCACTAATGCACCAGGATCTTGATGACGAATAAAATAAAGACGTGTTTTGAGGTTTTCAGCACCTTTTTCTTTTGCCAGAGTATACCAGTAATAGTTGTTAATTAACGCTGCTGGTACTTCACCATTTTCAACCGCTTGAAGGGCAACACTGTTTTTCGCATAAAGTTTGCCGTTTTCTTTTAAGCCTTTTAACCATTTAAGAGCGGCATCTTTACCTTTTAATTTGGTAATCGCAACAACTTGCTCTAAGAATGCGCCTGAAGTTGGAACGTAACCAATTTTATCTTTCCATTTTGGTGTTGCATAATCTAACACGGATTTTTCCATGTCTTTTTCAGATAATTTAGTGTGATCGTAAACCACTACTCGAGAACGACCGCTTAGCGCGATCCAGTCTTTTTTCGGTGCAACAGGCACACCTTTGTGTGCAGTTTGTTTAATTGTGTCTGCAGAAAGTGGTTCTAGTAACCCCGCATCAGAGAGTGCAGCGAAAGGTGCAGTTTGTTCAGAATAGAATACATCTGCAGGGGTTTTATCTCCCTCTTCTTTCAATTGGCCCGCAAGTTGATCGCTTTTCGCGCTGTTTAAGGTCACTTTAATGCCCGTTGCTTTGGTAAACGCATCGGCAACGGCTTTGGCACCTTCTTTGTGTTGGCCGTTGTAAACGGTAATATCTGCAGAAGCGAATCCTGCAAATGCCATTAAGCCGGTAAGGGCTGCAATTTGGAAATGCTTAATTTTCATGAAAACTCCTTTATGTTATCGGGTAAATCACCCATTTTCTGAAAATAAAAATTGTCCCATTCTAATAACTCAGAATAGATAATGCAAATAATTCTCAGATATTTTTCTCTTATATCAAAATTTCATATTCCATTCTATTTTCTTACTTCGCCCCACGTTGTTTTTTCTCCATAATGTTAGGTGGAAATTTCTAATAAGGACGGATATGAATATTCAGCAAATCATTAAACAACATCACCTAGAGCTCTTATTTCAGCAAGGGTCATTTGGGATTGAAAAGGAAAGTCAACGGGTGCATTCGGATGGTTCAATAGTGACATCATCGCACCCCAAAGCCTTTGGTAATCGTCGTTTCCACCCTTACATTCAAACAGATTTTGCAGAAAGTCAGTTGGAATTGGTGACTCCTCCGATGAAAAAATTAGAGGATACATTGCGTTGGCTTTCTGCTATTCATGAAGTAACTTTGCGAACTTTACCGGAGAATGAATTTATTTTTCCTTTCAGTATGCCTGCGGGGTTACCGCCAGAGGAGCACATTAAGGTCGCACAATTAGATAATCATGAAGATGTGGCTTATCGTGAGCATTTAGTCCAGTCTTACGGTAAATATAAGCAAATGGTCAGTGGTATTCATTACAATTTTCAAATTGACCCTAAATTTATTGAAGCCTTATTTCATGCACAAAATGAAACACAAAGTGCGGTTGATTTTCAAAATGATTTTTACCTAAAAATAGCGAAGAACTTCTTACGTTATCAATGGATTTTGCTTTATCTGTTTTCTGCGACACCAACGGTAGAGGAAAAATATTTCAGAGGCAATTCACCCCTTAAACCGCATCAATATGTGCGGAGTTTACGTTCAGGGAAATATGGTTATGTGAATGATCCGAAGATCCACGTCTCTTATGACAGTTTGCAAGAGTATGTTGAGACGTTAGAACACTGGGTGAAATTGGGTGATTTGATTGCTGAAAAAGAGTTTTACTCGAGTGTACGTTTGCGAGGTGCTAAAAAAGCGCGAGATTTACTTGAAAAAGGAATTCAATATTTAGAATTTCGTTTGTTTGATCTCAATCCGTTTGCACCTTATGGAATGGAACTTGCTGATGCGAAATTCATTCATTATTTTATTTTGTTAATGGCATGGCTTGATGATACCGCTGATCAAGAAGGCATAAAATTAGGCAAAGCACGTCTTGCTGAAGTGGCATGGGAAGATCCAAGAGAGCAAAGTGTTTATGCGGTAGAAGGCGAATTAGTCCTCCTTGAAATGCTCAAAATGCTTGAGCAACTTAATGTGAGTGATGAGATTAAAACGATTGTTAAAGACAAATTAGGACAATTTGCGGATCCAAGCCAAACGCTTTGTGCAAAAGTGGTTGCGGCAATTGAACAGGTCGGCAGTTACCAACAATTAGGGGCCGATATTGCGCAATCTAATAAAGCAAAAGCCTTTGAACGTTTTTATGCATTAACTGCGTTTGATAATATGGAACTGTCCACACAAGCGTTATTGTTTGATGCAATCCAAAAAGGGCTAAAGATTGAGATTTTAGATGAACGCGATCAATTTATCAGTCTTCAATTTGGCGATCATTTGGAATATGTGAAAAACGGTAATATGACTTCTCACGATAGCTATATTTCCCCGCTCATTATGGAAAATAAAGTGGTGACGAAGAAAGTCTTAGCTAAAGCAGGATTCAATGTACCGCAAAGCATCGAGTTTACCGATGTGAAAAGTGCGGTCGAAAATTTCCCACTTTTTGAGAATCGAGCTGTCGTGATTAAGCCAAAATCAACGAATTTTGGTTTAGGGATCAGTATTTTCCAACAAGGTGTAACGGATAGAGATGATTTTGCAAAAGCAGTAGAGATTGCTTTCCGTGAAGATAAAGAGATCATGGTTGAAGATTATCTACTTGGCACTGAATATCGCTTCTTTGTGCTGGGGGATCAAACGTTAGCCGTCTTATTACGTGTTCCAGCAAATGTAATTGGAGATGGTGTACATACTGTTGCTGAATTAGTTGCCGCTAAAAATGATCATCCTTTACGGGGCGATGGCAGTCGTACGCCATTGAAAAAAATAGCATTGGGGGATATTGAGCAGTTGCAGCTTAAGGAGCAAGGATTAACCGTGAATTCTATTCCTGCAAAAGATCAACTTGTTCAATTACGTGCGAATTCTAATATTAGTACAGGCGGTGATTCTATTGATATGACGGATGAAATGCATGCCAGTTACAAAGAAATTGCGGTAGGGATTAGCAAGGCAATGGGGGCGGCAGTTTGTGGTGTAGATTTAATTATTCCTGATTTGAAACAGCCGGCAGAACCGAGTTTACGTTCGTGGGGTGTGATTGAAGCAAACTTTAACCCTATGATGATGATGCATATTTTCCCATTTAGTGGGCAATCTCGACGATTGACAATGAATGTGATTAAGATGCTTTTCCCTGAATTGCCTTAATTTAGTTATCGGGCTTCATCAGTTGGTGAAGCCCGTTTTACATTCATCGTAATTAGGCTAAAATGGAGATAGTATTCACTATTCTAAAATGACATTTAATGACAACTTTTACCTTAGAACCTCAAGAAAATGATCGTCTGCAATCCCTTTGCGGTGCATTCGATGAAAATATCAAACTGATTGAAAAAGAATTTAACCTCAATATTTCCCGCAATAATTTTACTTTCACAGTGAAATCTAACGATGAAAGTCCGAAACCGCATCATGAGCAATTAATTGAGCGTGCGGCTAAATTAATCCAGGCATTATATGTAGAGACAGCACCAATTAAGGGGAAAGTGAAAGAACTTGATTTGGAAGATGTGCATATTGCCTTGCAAGAGAGCAGAATGTTATCGCAAGAAGGCAGTGAGTCACGCAGTGAAAATCACGTCTATAGCACAACAATTAAAACCAAGCGTGGTTTGATTAAACCGCGTGGTGAAAATCAAATTCAGTATTTACATAATATTCTTACGCACGATATTAGTTTTGGGATTGGCCCCGCTGGCACAGGGAAAACCTTTTTAGCTGTAGCAGCAGCTGTAGAGGCATTAGAGCGCCAAGAAATTCGTCGCATTTTGCTGACTCGTCCTGCGGTGGAAGCGGGCGAAAAATTAGGTTTCCTGCCTGGTGATTTAGGACAGAAAATTGAACCTTATTTGCGACCACTTTATGATGCGTTATTTGAAATGCTTGGCTTTGAACGCGTACAAAAATTGATGGAGCGTAATGTGATTGAAATCGCGCCATTAGCTTATATGCGTGGGCGTACACTGAATGACAGTTTTATTATTTTAGATGAAAGCCAAAATACGACGGTCGAACAAATGAAAATGTTTTTGACTCGTATAGGTTTTAATTCCAAAGCCGTGATTACAGGGGATGTGACTCAAATCGATTTACCGCGAAGCACAAAATCGGGTTTACGTCACGCTATGGAAGTATTAAGCAAAGTGTCGGAATTGAGCTTTAACTACTTTGAGAGTAAAGATATTGTACGACATCCTGTGGTGGCAAAAGTGGTAAAAGCTTACGAAGAATGGGAAGCTCAAGATGAAATTCGTCGCCAAGAAATCGCAGCGCAGCGTCGAGCTGAACGTGAGCAAAAAGTGCAGTCAGAAAATGAAACGAATTTAGGAGAATAACATGGGCAATATGATTATCGATTTGCAACTGGCCTGTGAAAATACAGAAGGCTTGCCATCAGAAGCGCAAATTCTGCAATGGGCAACTGCCGCAGTGCAACCAGAAAGTAATAATGTGGAAATGACGGTACGCATTGTGGATGAAGCAGAAAGTCATGACTTGAATTTGACTTATCGTGGAAAAGATCGTCCAACCAATGTATTGTCTTTCCCTTTTGAATGTCCTGACGAAGTGGAATTACCGCTGTTGGGCGATTTGGTGATTTGTCGCCAGGTAGTAGAACGCGAAGCTATCGAGCAAGAAAAGCCTTTAATGGCACATTGGGCGCATATGATTGTGCATGGTAGCTTACATTTGCTGGGCTACGATCACATTGAAGATGATGAAGCAGAAGAAATGGAAAGTTTAGAAACTAAAATTATGCAAGGTTTAGGCTTTGCCGATCCTTACCTTTCCGAAAAATAATGACGATTTGGAGCAATTATGTATAAAGCCGTATTCAGTGATTTTGATGGTACCTTATTAACTTCCGATCATCGAATTTCGCCTAAAACCTTAGACGCAATTCAACGCATTACCAAACAAGGTATTCCATTTACACCAATCTCTGCTCGTTCGCCGCTTGGTATTTGGCCTTATGCGAAACTTATTGAAAATTACAATATCATTGTGGCATTCAGTGGTGCCTTGATTTTAGATAAAAACGCTACGCCTATTTATTCGGTACAAATTGATCCTGCTGATATTCAAGCCATTAATCAAGTATTAGCAGACCATCCTGCACTAGGTGTCAATTATTATACCTATGATGATTGCGTCGCTCGCGATTTGGATAATAAATGGGTGATTTATGAACGTAGCGTGACAGGCATTCAGATTGATCCTTATGATGAAAGTGCGGTCTATTCTCCACATAAAATTCAAATCATTGGTGAAACAGATGAAGTGATTAGCATTGAGCAAATCTTGAAAGAGAAATTCCCGCATTTAAGCATTTGCCGTTCTCAT
>CAUQGU010000012.1:0-31324 GCA_963517645.1 uncultured Haemophilus sp.
ATGCGATTAAATTTAACCGCACTTTGTTTATTTCATTTTTGTTTAAGGTAGTATTATTTTTTACACATTCTCTCGATCAGCTTTGCTTCTAATCGGCGATGAAACCATGGTGTTGTATCAAATTCACTACCTTGTCCCAGTAAGCCAAGATCAAAAGTGTCTTCATCGACGTATGGACCAGAGTTATTTCCTATTCCATCCATATATTCTTCGCCAAGATCGTAAAAGCCGAGCAAATTCTTATTAAGATCAAACACAAAAACTGTGGCACGATAACCCAAATTAAGTGAAAAACCATTAGGAATGAAACCAGCACAAACAGAAATATTACGCTTGAATTCTGGAAAACTGTGGTTTACACAATGATTAGTCGAGTTCATCGAATATTCCATATCTCGACAAACATTACGCCATCGCCAGCTTAATGCGGCAACTAGTATAAGAACGATACAGATGAAGTGTCGTTTTTTCATTTTATTTCTCATAAAGTGGGTACTTAATTCACTATAAATTTTGACCGCACTTCGTATTGCAATTAATGTTCCCTTGTCTTAAAGAAGGTCACATCAGGATAACGTTCTTGTGCAAGATTTAAGTTAACCATAGTTGGTGCAATGTAAGTAAGATTATCTCCACCATCTAATGCTAGATTTTGCTCATTTTTGCGCTCGAATTCTTCAAATTTTTTGTTATCCGCACATTCCACCCAACGAGCTGTTGCGACGTTGACAGTTTCGTAAATGGCTTCAACGTTATATTCTGATTTCAAACGAGAAACAACCACATCAAACTGTAACACACCGACCGCGCCAACAATCAAGTCATTATTGCTTAATGGGCGGAATACCTGCACAGCACCTTCTTCAGAAAGTTGTACTAAGCCTTTTAATAATTGTTTTTGTTTAAGAGGATCTTTCAAACGAATACGACGGAATAATTCAGGTGCAAAGTTTGGAATACCGGTAAATTTAAGCTCTTCGCCTTGCGTAAAGGTATCACCAATTTGAATCGTACCGTGATTGTGCAAACCGATAATATCACCAGCATAAGCTTTATCGGCATGAGAGCGATCTCCCGCCATAAAGGTGAGTGCGTCAGAAATGACTACATCTTTACCGATACGCACGTGTTTAAGTTTCATCCCTTTTTCGTATTTACCAGAAACTACGCGTAGGAAAGCCACACGGTCGCGGTGTTTTGGATCCATATTGGCTTGGATTTTAAACACGAAACCAGTGAATTTTTCTTCTTCTGCAGAGACCTTACGGGTATCTGCTTGACGAGCTTGTGGCGCAGGCGCCCATTCGGTTAAACCATCTAAGAAATGATCAACACCGAAGTTACCTAATGCCGTACCGAAAAAGACTGGCGTTAATTCACCACTTAGGAATAAATCCAAATCAAATTCATTACTTGCACCTTTTACTAATTCTAATTCATCACGCAATTGTTGGGCTAAGTCATCACCTACGGCGGCATCTAATTCTGGGCTATTTAGACCTTTCACAATGCGTACTTCTTGGATTGTAGAGCCTTGCCCACTTTGGTAAAGATAGGTTTCATCTTTATATAAATGATAAACCCCTTTAAACAATTTACCGCAACCAATTGGCCAAGTAATCGGCGCACAATGGATTTTTAATACGCTTTCCACTTCATCTAATAATTTCATTGGATCGCGGATATCACGGTCAAGTTTATTCATGAAAGTGATAATTGGCGTATCGCGCAAACGGGTGACTTCCATTAGTTTAATGGTACGTTCCTCAACCCCTTTTGCCGAGTCGATAACCATTAAACAGCTATCCACAGCCGTCAAAGTACGGTAGGTATCTTCCGAGAAGTCCTCATGCCCCGGCGTATCCAATAAATTCACTAAGCACTCATTGTAAGGGAATTGCATCACGGAAGTCGTAATGGAAATACCACGTTGTTTTTCCATTTCCATCCAGTCAGATTTTGCATGCTGTGCTGAGCCTTTACCTTTTACTGACCCCGCTTTTTGAATGGCATTGCCGTATAGCAATACTTTTTCGGTAATGGTGGTTTTACCCGCGTCAGGGTGGGAAATAATCGCAAATGTGCGACGTTTATTCACTTCTTCTAATGGATAACTCATTGTCTTGTTTCTTCTGTTTTAAATAATGCTGTATTGTCGCTGATTTTCAGATTGAGCTCAAATTAAATTAGGAAAATAGCGATTCTGTCATGAGTTAGTTTAAAAACAGCAACTAAAATTGATTGTTTTTTAACCTTTGCAAGCGTTTGCGTTGGTTATGTTATAAACATTATGATTGTTTAATTCTATCCTTAACGTTTAAATTAATTCATAAAACCTTTTAAACTATATGGGTAATTATTAAATATTAAGTATGCCTATTTGTGAGTATGTCATTTAACTAAATGTTTTATTTAAATAAAAAAATAGATTTTTTACTTTTAGTTAAAAATTCATGACAAGTGTTTTTAATTATAGTTCAAAAATAACTGGTCCGATGATCTGAGCTGATTTTGCCGTGATAGATTAATTTCGGCTGGAATATACCGATTTCAGTTTTCAATCATTGATTGAATAATATTTTCTCATGAGGAATCTTGAGGTAAAAATGAAAAAACAAACTTTTTGTTTTAAACAATTATTGCTTATTGCATTTGGTATTTGCTCATCATCAACATTTGTTTATGGAAGCACACAAAATGTAACTGTTAGTGGATCGGTAGATAACTCTTCTTCTGGCAGTGGTAAAGCAATGATTAATGTTGGTTCCGCTGTAGGTAAAAGCGTTGGCAATAATACCCAAAGTGTTGTTGTGAATGGCTCCTTAGTAAATAAGGCATCTGGTAGCGGTAAAGCCAGCATTAATATTGGATCATCAGTAAATGATGGCGGAAGCCATAATCAGTCAGTTAGTGTTGGTTCAATTGTTAATTCTTCTTCAGGTGGTAAATCTGAAGTGAATATCGGTTCTGTTGTTAAGGATTATTAATCTTTAGCTCTGAACTCATGATTATATAAAATAATCATAAATTTTAATAAGCATAGTAATGCTCAATTTCTTTTAAAGAGGAAAAACGATGAAAAACTTAGTTAAAATTAGTGCAGCAACAATCTTTGCAGCAAGTTTAGCTTTATCTACTAACGCTGCAGTTAAAATTGGTGGTAACAACGTACAAACCACTAATATTCAAGGTGCAGTAGCTAATACAGCAGTTGGCGGTAGTAAAGCAATCCAAAACATTTCATCTAACCACGGTAAAGTAACTATTGGTGGCAACAACGTACAAACTACTAATATCCAAGGTGCAGTAGCGAACACTGCTGTTGGTGGTAGTAAAGCTGTACAAAACTTAAGTTCTAATAGCAGCGAATAGTCATAAATAAATTGGTTATTGGTTATCCAATAACCAATTTTTTATATATTT
Organism: uncultured Haemophilus sp.; assembly: GCA_963517645.1. GTDB lineage: Bacteria > Pseudomonadota > Gammaproteobacteria > Enterobacterales > Pasteurellaceae > Haemophilus_D. The sequence continues at coordinate 3,424 of CAUQGU010000012.1, forward strand.
TAAAATTCTGTTGGGGACAAAGTCATGAAAGTTTTTAATATGTTGATGCTATTTGGGGCTTCATGTTTTTTATCTTTTAATGTTTTTGCTGGAAATGGTGAACTTGTACCAAGAAAAGGTTTAGGTCCGTTAGATAAAGCAAAAGTACATGAAGTTCAGGCCCAAAAATGGTCAAGAATTGGCATGGGTATAGAGATGGAAAATGAGGCTGAGGATAGTGTTTCTCAGTATAGTAATACTTCAGGTGGCAGCGCTTTTGGAGGACGTTCTAAAAATTGTTCTACAAATATTGGAAATGTTGCTGCTCAAAAAGGCGCTAGTTCTGGTCGATATGGTCCTAAAAATAAGAATAATAATGTTGTCGTTGTTAAAGGCGATGTAATTAATGTCTGTAAATAATTAACAATAACTTAAGGTATCTTATGAAATTTTCTAGAACTCTTATTTCTTATATTTTGATTTCTAATCTAGTTGGGTGTTCTTTATCTGCTACAAATCTAAAAGAAGATAGACCATATATTGGCTCAACAACAACTCATAACCTCCCAGCAGTAGAACCTGTTAGATCAATATCAAGTTTTAGTGATAGCTTAAACTGTATGGACGATTTATTACGTCAAAGTAATGTGAGTGAAACTGTTATTGCAGTGAAAACAATTAAAGATCCATCAACGAAAGCAGGCGTAGCGGCAAGTGAAATGATTATGACTGCATTATCACAAATGTCAAAAACCAGTGGGGCATTTAAAGTCGCTGATTTTGAAATCGATCCTTTAAAGCAAGATACCGTTCAGACGTTAACAAATCTTTTATTACCAACGGGAAGTATGCAAATTCCGGCGCCTCAACTTTATATTTCAGGGGCAGTATCTTATGTGGATCAAAATGTATTACGTAAGTCTAATAACTTAGGACTTTCTTATGCTGAAGATGGTGAAGTTGGTATTTCAGGTGATTTGATGACAACCGCACTAGGTCTAGAGTTACATATGGGGGATTTTTTAACCCGTACGCTTTATCCTGGTATTGATTCATCTAATGAAATTGTAGCTGCAGGTAAAGGTCTAGGGGTAGATGCTGGAGCTAAAATTAAGAAAACAGGTGTTCAGTTTTCTTTAGAGCGAGCCCTTTCTCAAGGATTAGGTGGCTCAATGCGAACCCTTGTTGATTTAGGGACAATAGAGTTAGTAGGTAAATTAACCAAAGTTCCTTACTGGCAATGTTTATCACTTGATCAAGCTCATCCTGAGTTCCAACGTGAATTATTAGATTGGTATAGTGGAATGGGAGATAGTAGTAAAGTGAAATTCTTCCAAACTGGCTTGAAAAACTTAGGTTATTACAGCGGTAAAGTCGATGGTAAGAGTTCAAAAGAATTCCGTGAGGCACTATCTGCATTCCAAAAAGATAATAAAGCAACCCCTTCTGGTTTCATTAATTTCGAAAGCTATGAACGCTTAATGAAAAATTATGTAAAAACAGATGCAAATGGTAACTTTAAAAAAGTAGGACTAGAACCATCAGATGATAAAGAAGATCAGCCTCGTGGTGGATATCCAGTATTAAATTCTGATAAAGATGCACCAATTAATGTTGGGATTAACTTAAATAAATCATCATACCGCCGTGGCGATACATTAGAGTTGGATGTTAATGTAGATAGAGATTCAACTTATTTAGCGTGTTTCTACCAAGATGCATCGAAAAGTATTACTCAGGTTTATCCAAATCCTGTTCAAGGAGAGAGTATAACCTCTAAAAATAATTCGCTGAAAATTCCAGGCTCTGATGCATTTACTTTAAGTTTAAATGAAAAAGGTAAAGAAAGTGTGATGTGTATGGCCTCATATTATAGTGTGGCTGATAAGCTTCAAACTAACTTCGGTGATGCATTTAATCCGCTTAAAGTGAAGGATATGAATGCCTTATCGGGGCAATTAAAAACAATCTTTGGCGATGATTTAAAAGGTATCAAAACAGTTAGTTATCAAGTGAAGTAAACAAATAATCCTGGAGGTCGATATGTCAAAAAAATATTCAACATCTAAATTATTTGTTTATGCTTTACTGGCAGGGATTCCGGTTTCTTACGCTCAAATTGTGATTAATAAACCAATTGAGCCTAAGAGCCCAGCTGTTCAGCAAGAGCAAAATACGGGATTTTCTCTGGCATTTGCTTATGAAAGTTACCGTAATAAGGATTATCAAAATGCTTATGATGAATTTGAACATTTTGTCTTGCAAAATGATCCAAAGGCGTTAATGGCGAATGCCTATTTACTATTTAGTGGTAATTTACCGCGAGATTTTGCAAGAGCTAATCAATATTTAGCGCAAGTGGCTTCACTAAAATATGCTCGAGCAATATATTTGCAAGGTATATTAGAAAAATACCAAAAAGGTTTGAGTCAATTTAATGCAAAGGCTGAACGATTGGTTAATGATGCTGCGGTGATGGGAGATTATGTTGCGGCTAATGCCTTGGCTAACTTCCATTTCCAAAAAGGAAATTATGCATTAGCCCAGCGCTGGAATGAAAAAGCGATTAGTTTAGGAAGCTCAGCTGCAAGACAAAATCAGCGTGTTATCTCAAATCGTCAATCTGAGCCAGCCATTCAAACAGTGCCTAAGACTGTTTCTTCACCACCAAATACAGGCGTGATTGGTGAATTAAGAGAACGCTCTCAAGCTGGAGATGCTGGAGCAAGCTATGATTTAGCAGTTCGCTTTCATAAAGGTGTGGGAGTAGCAGTGAATTTTGGTGAAGCAATTCGGTTATATCAATTAGCTGCAGAGCAGGGCAGTAGTGAAGCACAAAAAGTATTGCCGATCTTGTTATCAAGAAGAACAACGGGCGGCAATATTAATAGTATGTGGATGCAAAGAATGTCAAATATGCTTCCAAGCCCTGTCGTAGTTCAACAGGATGCACATCATACACATACAGTTAAAACTGAAAATAATATTGCTGGCTTTGATACAGAAAAAGCCACAAAAGCTATAGCAACCTTACAGGAAGATGATCCATTAGAAGGGTTATTAACTTTGGAACCAAGTCGTTAATTTATTTAAAGTAAACATGAAGGAAGGTAAACATGAAACACGTTTATTCAAAATTAGCTATCACATTATTTGGTTTTGCAGCATTATCAAGCTATGCTCAAACTGATAATAATCAATCAGTGACAGTTAATGGTAGAATTGTTAATAGCGCAACAGATGGTGGAGAATCAGTACAAACTATCTCGGGTAAAAAAAGTGCGGTCGTAAATGGTACCGTTATTACTCACAACGGTGAAACAACATATATCTCTAGTGGTAGTTCATCTTCAGATAAAGTTAATGCCGCTTTAGGTGGACAAGATTTCTCAGGTCAAGATTTGGCTGGGCAATCATTTACCAATTCAGATCTTGCTAATGCAAACTTTAGCAATGCAAATTTGCAAGGAGCTGATTTTACAAATACAAATTTAAGTGGGGCTAACTTTCATAAAGCTAACTTAAAAGGCGCTAATTTGACCAATTCGAACTTAGCAGGTGCAGATCTTACTGGTGCCAATTTAAAAGGTGCAATTAAAACGAATATCAATACCCGTGGCGCAAAAACCAAAGGGGCAATTTGGCGATAAGACGACAAGTGATATACAAAAAAACAGGCTTTAAAGCCTGTTTTTTTATTCGCTTTTATTTTTACAAAAAAAAAGCAAACGTTTGCGCCAAAAGTGCGGTACAATATCCACCGATTTTTTATTCTTATAATTAAAGGTGCAAGCAATGACACAACTTAGTCTAAAAAAAATCTATTCGGGAAAAGTGCGTGATCTTTATGAGATCGATGATAAACGGATGTTAATGGTAGCCAGTGACCGTTTGTCCGCATTTGATGTGATTTTAGATGATCCTATCCCACGTAAAGGTGAAATCCTGACTCAAATTTCCAATTTCTGGTTCAATAAGTTAGCTCATATTATGCCGAATCATTTTACTGGTGATTCAGTTTATGATGTGTTACCAAAAGAAGAAGCTGATTTAGTAAAAGATCGCGCAGTGGTTTGCAAACGTTTGAATCCAATTAAAATTGAGTCTATCGTTCGTGGTTATTTAACGGGTAGTGGGCTAAAAGATTATAAGCAAACGGGTACCATTTGCGGTTTGAAATTACCAGAAGGATTAGTTGAGGCAAGTAAATTACCTGAACCAATTTTTACGCCATCAAGTAAAGAAGAACTGGGTAATCACGATATTAATATTAGCTATGAGGAATGTGAAAAAGCTATTGGTTCAGAATTAGCGGCTCAAGTGAGAGAAAAAGCCATTGCACTTTATACTGAGGCAGCAAAATATGCGCTGACTAAAGGGATTATTATTTGTGATACCAAATTTGAATTTGGTTTAGATGAAAATGGTACGCTCACTTTAATGGATGAGGTATTAACACCGGATTCTAGCCGTTTTTGGTCAGTTGACACTTATAAAGAAGGAACAAATCCGCCCTCATTTGATAAGCAATTTGTACGAGACTGGTTAGAGCAAAGTGGTTGGAATAAACAACCGCCAGTACCGAAAGTACCAAAAGAAGTGATTGAAAAAACAGTTGCTAAATATCAAGAGGCGTTGGATTTATTAACAAAATAACATTAACAAACTCCCTGCTATGCTTTAGAATAGCAGGGATTTTTATGGATAAAATATTGTGAATAAAAGAGTATGAAATCTGTTGCAATAGTCGGTTTAGGTTGGTTAGGCTTACCGCTGGCGCTGCACTTAAAAGAGCTTGGTTGGTGTGTAAAAGGATCAAAACAATCCCCTGAGGATGCTCAAAAATTGCATCAGCTAGGTATTGAAACTTATCCTTTTTCTCTTTCTGACGGAATGAAGCATTTACCAGACCATATTCGCCCTCTTTTTAATGTAGATGCTTTCATTATCACCTTACCTCCTAGCCATTTTTCTTCTCAACAGTATTGTGAACATCTTGCTTTTTTAGCTAATCAAGCAAAGAAACAAGGTGTACAGCACTTGATTTTTACCAGTTCAACTTCTGTTTTTCCTGATATTTCGGGGCAATTTGATGAAAGTTCTCCACTTTCAGCTGAAACAGAAATTGGCAAAACCCTGATACAAGCCGAGCAGTGCTTGTTCCAATCAGGAATATCGCATTGCGATATTCTTCGACTTGCAGGATTAATTGGTAAACAACGCCATCCTGTTAAATTCTTAGCAGGAAAACGCAATTTAAAACAGGGTAATTCACCTGTTAATTTGGTGCATCTAGAGGATTGCGTTCAAGCTATTACTGCCTTACTCATGAATCCAAATGGATTGCGAACTTACCATCTTTGCGCGCCAATTCATCCTACTCGAGCAGAATATTATACAAAAGCAGCGGTATTTTATGATTTATCCATACCACAATTCGATTGTAGTGATTCGGATCTGAAACGAATCATTATGGCAAATAAAATTTGTCGAGATTTAGGCTTCGCTTATCGTTATCCAAATCCCGATGATATGTTAGAAAAGCGCAGTGATTTTTGACCGCACTTTTTAAAGACTCACTCACCATAACCACAATGAAGGAAATAAAATATGTCAAATACGATTCTGCAACATTTACCTAAAGGTCAAAAAGTTGGTATTGCTTTTTCAGGAGGGCTCGATACCAGCGCTGCATTACTTTGGATGCGTCAAAAAGGTGCGGTACCTTATGCTTATACAGCAAACTTAGGTCAACCCGATGAAGATGATTACAATGCAATTCCGAAAAAAGCGATGGAATATGGTGCGGAGAAAGCTCGTTTAGTGGATTGTCGTGCGCAGTTAGCCCATGAAGGGATTGCGGCTATTCAATGTGGTGCATTCCATATTTCGACTGGTGGAGCAACCTATTTCAACACCACACCACTTGGTCGTGCGGTAACAGGTACGATGCTTGTTGCAGCAATGAAAGAAGATGATGTGAATATCTGGGGTGATGGTTCAACTTTCAAAGGTAACGATATTGAGCGTTTTTACCGTTATGGCTTATTAACCAACCCAAATTTAAAAATTTACAAACCATGGCTAGATCAACAATTCATCGATGAGTTGGGCGGTCGTTTTGAAATGTCACAATTCTTAATCGCAAATGGTTTTGACTACAAAATGTCGGTAGAAAAAGCCTATTCAACTGACTCTAATATGTTAGGTGCGACACACGAAGCGAAAGACTTAGAAGAATTAAGCACTGGTATTAAAATTGTGAAACCAATTATGGGCGTGGCATTTTGGGATGAAAATGTTCAAGTAAAACCAGAAGTGGTGACTGTTCGTTTTGAAGAAGGTGTACCGGTTGCATTAAACGGCAAAACATTTGATAACGTGGTGGATCTTTTCTTAGAAGCAAATCGCATTGGTGGTCGTCATGGTTTAGGCATGTCAGACCAAATTGAAAACCGTATTATCGAAGCTAAATCACGTGGTATTTATGAAGCACCGGGAATGGCATTATTCCATATCGCTTATGAACGTTTAGTAACGGGTATTCATAATGAAGATACTATTGAACAATATCGTATCAACGGTTTACGTTTAGGTCGTTTGTTATACCAAGGTCGTTGGTTTGATCCACAAGCGTTAATGTTACGTGAAACAGCACAACGTTGGGTCGCTCGTGCGGTGACTGGTGAAGTGACATTAGAACTTCGTCGTGGTAATGACTACTCAATCTTAAATACTGAATCACCAAACTTAACTTATGCGGCTGAACGTTTAAGTATGGAAAAAGTGGAAAATGCACCATTTGATCCAATCGATCGTATTGGTCAATTAACTATGCGTAATTTAGACGTAGCAGATACACGTGGCAAATTAAGTATCTACTCTCAAGTTGGTTTATTAACTGCGGGTAAAGATTCAGTGTTACCGCAATTAGGTAAAAAATAATTTTCTCCTTTAAATATAAAAAGTGCGGTTGATTTTGACCGCACTTTTACTTTTCTAGATATTCATTTCTTGAAATAGATTTAATTTATCCGGCACGAGATAAACTTGATCACCTATTTTATATTGCGCATTGAGATAGTTTTCTTTGGTAAGAATGACTTCAATAGGTTGTTCAGTTTGCGAACTTTCTACTTCAATTCTCACGATAAAACCAATAGCATTAATATGACGAATCGTACCACTCGCTAAGGCATTATGAGATTCACGCGAAAGCGTCAGTTCGTAAGGGCGAATATAAGCCGTTGCAGATTGGTTATTGACTGCATGAGTCGCATTGCTATGTGTTTGTAAATTATGAGCAAATTCACCAATGACTAAATTGCCTTGATCAATGTGTCCATGGAACACATTAACATCCCCCACAAATTGCGTGACGAAAGGGGTTTGCGGTGCATGATAGATTTGGCTAGGCTCATCAATTTGCTCCACTTGACCTTTATTCATCACCACAATACGATCAGACATATCTAATGCTTCATCTTGATCATGGGTAACGAAAATACTGGTCACATTGAGTTCATGTTGCAATTCCCGTAGCCAACGACGTAATTCTTTACGAACTTGAGCATCCAATGCACCAAAGGGTTCATCAAGTAATAAGACTTTCGGTTGAACAGCAAGGGAGCGAGCTAAGGCTATACGTTGTTTTTGTCCTCCAGAAAGTTGATTAGGGTAGCGATCGGCTAGCCATTCAAGTTTTACTAGCTTTAAAAGTGCGGTGACTTTTTCGCGAGTTTCTTCTGCAGAGGGACGTTCTCTACGAGGTTTCACCGTTAAGCCAAAAGCGACATTGTCAAAGACGGTCATATTTTGAAACAGTGCATAATGCTGAAACACAAAGCCAACACCGCGTTCAGCAGCCGAAAGTTGAGTCACCTCTTTTTCACCAAACCAAATGTGTCCATTATCAGCAAATTCTAATCCAGCAATGATCCGTAATAGCGTTGTTTTTCCACAACCACTTGGTCCAAGCAAGGCGGTTAGCTGATTTTCCGGAAAGCTGAGATTGATGTCTTTCAACGCATGAAACTGTCCAAAGTGTTTGTTTAGTTGCTGGATTTTGATTGTCATGTATTGTGTTCCTGTTGTTATTCTTGGATTTTTTTCTTTTCCACATATCTCACTATGTTTTGTAATCCCAGTGTACCTACTGCGATTAATGCCAATAAACTGGCGCAAGCAAATGCGGCAACAAATTGATATTCGTTGTAACTGATTTCTACATAAAGTGGGATGGTATTAGTCAAACCGCGAATATGCCCAGATACAACACTCACGGCACCGAATTCACCCATTGCACGAGCGTTACTTAAAATCACACCATAAATTAATGCCCATTTTATTTTTGGTAGCGTTACGTGCCAGAAAAGTTGCCAAGTGGATGCACCTAAGATTAACGCAGCTTGTTCCTCACTTGTGCCTTGTGCTGACATGGTTGGAATTAATGATTTTGCAATAAGTGGAAAGGTAACGAATAAAGTCACGATAACAATGCTTGGCGTAGCAAACATAAAACGAATATGGTGTTCAGCAAGCCATGCGCCCCAAAGTCCATCTAACCCAAACAGCAGTAAGAACATTAATCCTACAACCACTGGTGAAATGGAAAAGGGGAGGTCGAGTAGTGCGGTTAATAAGCTTTTCCCCTTAAAGTCAAAATAAGCAATAGCCCAAGCCATAACCACACCGATAAAAATGTTAATAGGTAATACAATTAACGAGACTTTGATCGTAAGCCAAATAGCCGCTAAGGCTTCTGGTTCTTTTAATGCAGCAAAAAATAGCTCAATCCCTTGTTCAAGGGCTGAATAGAATACGGTAAATAATGGGAGCAATAAGATGATCGTAAAAAAACTGAGTGCGGTCAGAATTAATATCCATTTTTGCCATGATTGGGTTTTCATAAATACCTCTTATCGAATTGGACTAATGCGTTTGGCAACAGACCATTGCGCTAAGTTAATGAATAAAATCAACAGAAATGAAATGGCAAGCATTAATAATGCAACCACAGATGCGCCTTGCACGTCATACAAATCAAGTTTTGACATAATAATCAATGGTGCAATTTCGGATACAAGTGGCACATTACCCGCAATAAAAATGACTGAGCCATATTCACCAAGCGATCGCGCAAATCCCATACCTGCACCGCCTATTAATGCAGGTAATACCGCAGGGATGATGACTTTTCGTAACGTTGTTAATCTGGATGCACCTAAAATTTGAGCCGCTTCTTCATAGCTAGGATCGAGATTTGCTAATACGGATTGAATCGCTCGAACGGTAAAAGGCAAGCTAACAAAGATCAAAGCAATCGCAATACCACTTGGAGTATAAGCGAGTTGAATCCCTAAATGGCTTAGCCATTGCCCAATCAGTCCAGTCGGCGCATAAAGCGAGGCAAGTGCGATACCAGCAACGGCAGTGGGTAAAGCAAAAGGTAAATCCACTAATGCATTGACGAGATTCTTACCTGGAAAGTCATAACGCACTAAAACCCATGCCAATAAAAAGCCAAAAACGATATTAATTAACGTCGCGATTGCCGCCATTTCAAAGGATAGTGTTAAGGATGAGATCACTCGTTCACTTGTGATGATTTGAACAATATCAGCCCATTTTAACTGCCAGGCAGTGAGCACAAGTAATGTTAATGGCAACAATACCATTGAGCCGAGCCAGGCTAATGTAATCAATATACTTCGTTTAAATCCTGGTAATACGGTTTTCATTATCCCACCTTCACAACAGATAAATACCTAAGCTTTATAAGCGTTTTGAAATGTTCAAAAAAATAACCGCTCTTTTCCATAATGGCAAAGAACAGAAATTTATTTAATATTCCAAAGTGAAATAAGAAAACGTTTGGTTTTCCATTTTATATTTCATTTTGTTCTATAAAATGCTTTTTCGTTATTTTTTGTACTTAACATTTTGCGATATAAATTTAGCCATACGAAATTGAGGGTAATAACGGAGGAGAGTAAAAATGAAAAAAATCGCTTTATTTTCAGTGCTCTCTTTCGGCTTGGCAGCTTGTTTATGGCATACCAGTACGGAACAAAAAACAGTACTACTGAATGTGTCCTATGACGTGATTCGTGATTTCTATAAGGAATATAACATCGCGTTTCAACGTGAATTTCCCTCAGATGTGATGATTTCACAATCGCATGGCGGCGCCAGTAAACAGGTGCTCGGCGTGTTAAATGGCTTACCGGCAGATGTGGTGACGCTGACACAAAGTAATGATATCGACGCTTTAGTCAAAAAAGGCTTAGTAAATGCTGATTGGCAGCAGGTATTACCGAATGGTGCCGTTCCTTTTGGTTCAGTGATGGTTCTTTTAGTCAAAAAGGGCAATCCCAAACATATCCAAGATTGGTCGGATTTGGTACGGGATGATGTGAAAGTGGTGTTTGCTAATCCTAAAACCTCCGCGAACGGGCGCTTTGCTTATTTATCTGCCTTAGCTTATGCCGAACAACATAGTCAGCAACCACAGGCTTTCATGCGGCGTTTACTTAAAAATGTGCCTGTTTTAGAGGCTGGGGCGCGTAGTGCCAGTATTTCCTTCACCCAACGGAATATCGGTGATGTATTGATTGCTCCGGAAAATGAAGCCGCACTTGCGGCTAAAACATTAGGTGAAAATAGTTTTGAAGTGGTATATCCCAGCATTACCGCATACACACCAATTTATGTAGCGGAAGTGAATAAAAATACCGAGGCAGACGGTTTGCATCAGCTATCCCGTGACTATTTAAGCTATTTATGGTCACTCCCTGCACAGGAACTTGCTGCCAAAAATTATTTTCGGCCGACAGATAAAAAAATTATTGCTAAAACGACCGCAGTTTTTCCAGAAGTGAATCAATTTGATGTGAACCAACGTTTTGGTTCGTGGGATGCGATTAATACTCAACATTTTGTCGATAACGGCTTATTTGATCGTCTATATGTCAGTGCACAACGTGCTGATAAAGTGAATAAATAGGAGTGATACCCATGAATTATTTTCCACTTTTTGCTGATTTAACCGGTCGCCCGGTACTTGTTGTCGGCGGTGGTTCTGTGGCTGCTCGTAAGGTCGGGTTGTTGCTCAAAGCGAATGCGCAAGTCCGTATTGTTGCTCGCCAATTAAATGAGGAATTAAGCGAACTTGAACGTCAAAATAAAGTGCTATGGATTGCCAAAGAATTTAATGCAGAACAAATGAGAACGGTGATGTTAGTGATCGCGGCAACAAATGATGAGATATTAAATCATCGTATTTTTCATTTAGCCGAAAGCCAACATAAATTAGTCAATGTGGTGGATGATCAACCTCATTGTAGCTTTATCTTCCCTTCTATTATTGATCGTAATCCGATTCAAATTGCGATTTCGAGTGGTGGAAAGGCGCCGGTATTAGCCCGTTTATTACGTGAGAAGCTGGAAGCATTATTGCCACAACATTTGGGCAAAATCGCTGAGATTTCCGGCAAATGGCGGGATCAAGTGAAAGCAAAATTGACATCGGTTACTGAACGTCGCCGTTTTTGGGAAAAAATGTTTAGTGGACGTTTTGCCAATCTCATAAAAAATCAACAGCAAGCGCAAGCTGAACAAGAATTGGCTGAACAGTTAGAAAGTAACTATCAAGGTGGCTTTGTCTCTTTAGTTGGCGCAGGTCCTGGCGATGCTGGCTTACTAACTCTTAACGGTTTACAGGAAATCCAACAAGCTGATGTGGTGCTTTACGATGCATTGGTTTCAGATGATATTCTTTCTTTAATTCGCCGTGATGCAGAACGTATTTTTGTGGGAAAACGTGCCAATGGTTGTTCTGTCGCACAAGAAGAAACCAACCAATTGTTATTAACCCTTGCTCAACAAGGCAAGCGAGTTGTTCGTTTAAAAGGCGGCGATCCTTTCGTTTTTGGACGCGGTGGCGAAGAATTAGAAGCGTTGGCTCAACATCAAATTCCATTTTCGGTTGTACCCGGTATTACAGCGGGTATTGGCGCAACAGCCTATGCAGGCATTCCATTAACCCACCGAGATTATGCACAAAGTGCCATTTTTGTGACAGGCCATCGTAAAGCTGATGCCTCTGATATTGAATGGCAGACTTTAGCAAGAAGTCATCAAACCTTAGTCATTTATATGGGGACGTTAAAAGCGCAAGTCATTGCTGAACGTTTACAACAATATGGTCGCGCTGCGAATACACCTGTTGCGATTATTAGTCAAGGCACTCAACTTACTCAAAAAACAGCGATTGGTACACTCGCAAATTTAGCTGAATTAGCAGAAAAAGCAGAGACGCCAGCCTTAATTGTAGTGGGTGAAGTGGTGAAATTACACGAACAATTGGCGTGGTTTGGCGAAGAAAAACAACGTCAAAAACAACCGCACTTTACCCTAGAAAGTTTAACTATCGGTCAAGTGGCGTAAGGAGTGGATGATGAGTTTATTTAAACCGACTTTTTGGCAAATTCCACTTGTTAGCCTTGATGCTAAAGATCGCTTGGTAGAAAAAACAGCCACATTGCAGCAACGTTTACATCAAATTGCTGATAGTCATAAGGATGCACGCTTTGCTAGCAGTTTAGCTGTGGAAGATATGGTTATTACTGATGTGATTGCCCGTGAGCAGTTGAATATAGGGGTGTTTACCTTAGACACAGGCCTTCTGCATCAAGAAACTTTGGATTTATTGGATAACTTAGCGAAAACCTATCCACATTTGCACATTACACGTTTTCATCCAATTACATCTGATGCAGCTCGCTATGTGGCGGAAAATGGCAAGTTCGCTTTTTATGAAAGCATCGAATTGCGCCGAGAATGTTGCCATATCCGTAAAATAGAACCTTTAAACCGCGCATTGCAAGGGGCTGATGCATGGCTGACCGGGCAACGTCGTGAACAATCGGCCACACGTACTGAGCTACCGTTTGCCGAGCAGGATAAGGCGCGTGGTATTGATAAATACAACCCTATTTTTGATTGGTCAGAAACAGATGTGTGGACTTATATCTTAGCCAACAATGTGCCTTATAACTCTCTTTATCATCAAGGGTTTCCAAGCATTGGCTGTGAACCTTGTACCCGCCAAGTTAAACAGGGCGAAGATATTCGCGCTGGCCGCTGGTGGTGGGAGAGTAAAGATAGTAAGGAATGTGGATTACATAAGTAGAAAAATATAGGAAGCAAAACATGACAAAAACTGAACTCAACAACCAACATCTAGACTGGCTCGAGTCGGAGTCGATTCATATTATTCGTGAAGTCGTTGCGGAATGTGAAAACCCGGCGTTGCTTTTTTCCGGAGGAAAGGATTCTGTGGTATTGCTGGCGTTAGCCCGTAAAGCATTTCAGTTAGGCGAGCGTCCGGTATATTTACCGTTTCCATTGGTGCATATTGATACCGGTCATAACTATCCAGAAGTGATTAAATTTCGTGATGAACAAGTGGCAAAACTTAACGCGCGCTTAGTCGTTGGACATGTGGAAGATTCCATTGCCAAAGGCACGGTGGTATTGCGCAAAGAAACCGATTCGCGTAATGCGGCACAGGCAGTCACTTTATTAGAAACCATTGCCGAGAATGGATTTGATGCCTTGATGGGTGGTGCACGCCGTGATGAGGAAAAAGCCCGTGCAAAAGAACGAATTTTCTCGTTCCGTGATGAGTTTGGTCAATGGGATCCTAAGGCACAACGTCCAGAATTATGGTCTCTGTACAATGCTAAATTGCATAAAGGTGAAAATATGCGGGTGTTTCCAATTTCTAACTGGACGGAATTAGACATTTGGCAATATATCGCCCGTGAGAATTTGGAGTTGCCTCCTATTTATTACAGTCATAAACGCGAAGTTGTACGTCGAAAAGGTTTATTAGTGCCCGTTACACCATTAACGCCTAAATTGCCAAATGATGTCAGCGAAGTATTAGATGTTCGTTTCCGCACAGTAGGCGATATTAGTTGTACCTGTCCGGTGGCTAGCACCGCATCAACACCTTTAGAAATTATTGAAGAAACCGCTATTGCCGACATTTCCGAACGCAGTGCGACCCGTCTAGACGACCAAGCCAGTGAAGCAGCCATGGAGAAACGGAAAAAAGAAGGGTATTTTTAGTATTTCTACTTTCTTGCTTGTGCAAGAAAGTAGCAAAGAACACACCCCAATTAAATCGCTCCTCTTCACTTTGTTTCAATTTTCTTAACGAAAAATTTATAAACTCGCTACGCTCAAACAGTACAAATTTTTCTAAAAATTGAGACTCGTTCAGGCGATTTATATGGGGCATGATTCAAAGATGATGAAATACAAAAGAATAATTAACAGAATATAAGGAAGAAATATGACACAACATTCAACTCCACTTCGTTTTATTACTGCCGGTAGTGTAGATGACGGGAAAAGTACCTTAATCGGCCGTTTACTTTACGATAGCAAAGCGTTATTAACCGACCAAATTAAAACCCTTAACGCAGGAAAAGAGAAAGGCAATAAAGAAGCGATTGATTTTTCTATTTTGACAGATGGTTTGGAAGCAGAACGTGAACAGGGCATTACCATTGATGTAGCGTATCGCTATTTCTCTACGGCAAAACGTAAATTCATCATCGCAGATACCCCAGGACATGAGCAATACACACGTAACATGGTGACAGGAGCAAGTACGGCATCTGCTGCAATCGTCTTAATTGATGCTTCTCAGCTGAATTTTGATGAAAAACCGTTACAACTCTTACCACAAACTAAACGTCATTCAGCGATTTTACGTCAATTAAATTGCCCGCACATTTTAGTGGCGGTGAACAAAATGGATTTATTGGATTACAGCGAAGAAAAATTCAATGCTATTGTGGAGGCGTATTGTCAATTGGCGCTACAGCTAGGTTTAAAAGATGTGCATTTTGTGCCGGTATCTGCATTGCTTGGCGATAACCTAGTATATGCAAGTGAAAGCACCCCTTGGTATCAAGGCGAACCTTTACTCACCATTTTAGAAAATTTACCAAGTGTAGATGAAGTGAGCCATTCTAATGCTGATTTCTATTTTCCTGTGCAATTAGTCGTACGTCAGGATGCGGATAAAGCTGATGATTTCCGCGGTTATCAAGGTCGAATTGAGCGCGGTTCCGTGCAACAGGGGCAGACTATTCGAATTGAACCGAATGGATTAACCGCTAAAGTGACTGAGATTATTACGCCAAAAGGTGAGGTGACACAGGCGGTGGCCGGGGAAGTGATTACCTTACGTTTAGATCGCGATATTGATATTTCCCGTGGTGATTTATTTGTAGATGAAAGTTCACCGCTTACACCACAAAAGCAACTTGAAGCCACAATTTGTTGGTTTGATGAACGCCCACTAAATACCGCCCGTAAATATTTACTTAAACATGGCACGCAAACCGTATTTGCCAAAATCAGTGAAATTGAAGGTGTGTTAAATGTTCATACACTCGAACAAGAAAATGGCGCGACAGCCTTAAAGATGAATGATATTGCTCGAGTGCGTTTAAGTTTACAGAAACCGATTGTTGCTACAACTTATGAAGAAAATATTGCTGGTGGAGCCTTTATTTTAGTTGATGAAGCAACTTATAACACCGTAGCCGCCGGTATGCTTCTTTAACTAGCGCTTTCTTAATGTGAATTTACTGATATTACTCATTTTCTTGTGGGGAAACTTATGCAACACAACAATCCATTACCAACAGAAATACTAAATCTCTTACCAACGCTAACGCCTCTTCAATTGGCATGGCTTTCCGGTTATGCATGGTCGCAAGCTTCCGGTGTAGAACAACAGGTCGCAGGGCAACATTTGGCAGCAAATTTGACCGCACTTTCGGCAGAACCTTTTTCAATTACTGTGCTTTCAGGCTCCCAAACCGGCAATGCTAAATCGGTGGCAGATAAAGTTGCCGCAGAGCTTACAGAAGCCGGTATTGCCGTGAAACGTGTCGCTTTAAAAGATTATAAAGCGAAAACCATTGCTGATGAAAAATACCTGCTCTTAGTGACTTCTACGCAAGGTGAAGGCGAGCCACCGGAAGAAGGTGTGGTATTGCATAAGTTATTAAACGGTAAAAAAGCACCAAAACTCACCGAATTGCAATTTGCTGTGTTGGGATTAGGGGATAGTTCTTATCCAAATTTCTGCCAAGCAGGCAAGGATTTTGATCAGCGTTTTGCTGAATTAGGCGCGACGCGTTTATTTGAACGAGTGGATGCCGATTTAGATTACAGTGCAACCGCGGAACAATGGATCCGAGATATTGTGGCTATCGTAAAAGAAAAGGCAGCGCAGGCTTCACCGGTTGTGCAAAGTATTGCTACAGCTACAACCGCACCGGTAGCCAAGGAAAGCCAATACAATAAATCCAATCCATTTCCTGCAACCTTAATCACTAACCAGAAAATTACCGGCCGTCAGTCGGATAAAGATGTGCGTCATTTAGAATTTGATTTAGCAGGTTCGGATCTTCATTACCAAGCGGGGGATGCACTCGGTGTATGGTTTGACAATGATCCTACGTTAGTCGATGAAATTTTATCGCTCGCACAGATTGATCCTACTACAGAAGTAACAATTGAGGGAAAAACGCAAACTATTTCGACCGCACTTTTATCGCATTTAGAGCTTACTCAAAACACACCGGCTTTTGTGAAAGGCTATGCAGCTTTGGCGAATAACGAACAGTTAAATGATTTGGTTGCGGATAATCAAGCATTGCAAGAATTGGTTCAACGTACACCGATTGTGGATGTGTTACATAAATTCCCTGCAAAATTAACCGTTAAACAACTGGTTTCATTATTACGTCCTTTAACGCCTCGTTTGTATTCCATTTCATCTTCTCCTGCAGAGGTAGGGGAAGAAGTGCATCTAACCGTTGGCGTGGTACGTTTTGAACATGAAGGTCGAGCACGTAGCGGCGCAGCCTCAAGCTTTTTAGCGGATCGCGTAGAAGAAGATGGCGCTGTGCGTGTATTTGTAGAGCATAACGATAATTTCCGTCTGCCAAATGATACGACTAAGCCAATTATTATGGTGGGTTCTGGTACCGGTGTGGCACCATTCCGTGCCTTTATGCAGCAACGCGTAGCTGATGAGGCGAGTGGTAAAAACTGGCTGATTTTTGGTAATCCCCATTTTGCCAGCGATTTCCTTTATCAAACCGAATGGCAACAATTTGCCAAAGAAGGCTTCTTGCATAAATACGATTTTGCTTGGTCACGTGATCAAGAGAAGAAGATCTATGTACAGGACAAGATCCGCGAAAATTCGGCGGCGCTGTGGCAATGGTTACAAGAGGGCGCTTATTTTTATGTCTGTGGTGATGCAGCCAAAATGGCAAAAGATGTGGAGCAAGCATTACTCGAAGTCATTGCTAAAGAAGGCAATTTAAGTCCGGATGAAGCAGAAGATTATTTAAATGAACTACGTGAAGAAAAACGTTATCAACGCGATGTGTACTAGATTTGTGGGGTGAAAAAATGACAGAGCAAAACAAACAAAAAGGCTTGGAATGGCAAGAGAAACCGCTTTCTGACAATGAACGCTTAAAAACCGACAGTAACTTTTTACGCGGTACCATTTTAGATGATTTAGAAGATTCCTTAACCGGTGGTTTCCGTGGGGATAACTTTCAATTAATCCGTTTCCACGGTATGTATGAACAAGACGATCGTGATATTCGTGCCGAACGTGCAGAGGAAAAACTCGAACCGTTGAAATTTATGCTGTTACGTTGCCGTTTACCGGGGGGAATCATCAAACCATTCCAATGGATTGAATTGGATAAATTCGCCCGTGAACACAGTTATTATCGTTCGATTCGTTTGACCAATCGTCAAACTTTCCAATATCACGGTGTGCCGAAAAGCCAATTACAAACCATGCATCGTTTATTGCATAGTCTGGGATTAGACTCAATTGCTACGGCTTCAGATATGAACCGTAACGTGTTATGTACTTCCAATCCAATTGAATCGGCATTACACCAACAGGCGTATGAATATGCCAAGAAAATTTCAGAACATCTGTTACCACGTACACGAGGATATTTAGATGTATGGATTGATGGTAAGAAAGTCCAAAGTAGCGATGATTTTTTACAGGAAGAACCGATTCTCGGTAAAACTTATTTGCCACGTAAATTTAAAACAGCTGTGGTGATTCCACCACTCAATGATGTGGATTGTTACGGAAATGACTTAGATTTTGTAGCGATTGCTGACGAGAACGGCAATTTGGTTGGTTTTAATGTATTGGTGGGCGGTGGTTTATCCCTTGAACATGGCAATACCAAAACCTATCCGCATATTTCCCTTGAACTGGGTTATGTGCCGTTGGAATACACTTTAAAAGCAGCGGAAGCCGTGGTGACAACCCAACGGGATTTTGGTAACCGTAGTGATCGTAAAAATGCACGTAGTCGTTATACCATTCAAAACATGGGATTAGATAATTTCCGCGCCGAAGTCGAACGTCGTATGGGGATTCCATTTGAACCGATTCGTCCGTTTAAATTTACTGAACGCGGCGATCGTATTGGTTGGGTAAAAGGCATCGATAACAACTGGCATTTGACCCTGTTTATCGAAAGCGGCCGCTTGGTGGATAACGATGAGAAAAAATTACTGAGTGGGGTATTGGAAATTGCCAAAATTCATAAGGGCGATTTTCGTATCACCGCCAACCAAAATCTGATCGTGGCAAATGTAGCGGAAGAGGATAAAGCACAAATTGAACAAATTGCGCGTGATTACGGTTTAATTCGTGATGATGTGAGTAAATTACGTGAAAACTCAATGTCTTGCGTTTCTTTCCCAACCTGTCCATTAGCGATGGCAGAATCAGAGCGAATTCTTCCAAGCTTTATTGATGAACTGGATAAAGTGATGGCGAAATATCATGTGGCTGATGATTATATTGTTACGCGAATTACCGGTTGTCCAAATGGTTGTGGTCGCGCAATGTTGGCGGAAATCGGTTTAGTGGGCAAAGCAATTGGTCGTTACAATCTGCATATTGGTGGGGATCGTGAAGGTGTGCGTATTCCACGTCTTTATAAAGAAAATATCACGATTCCGGAAATTATCAGTGAACTTGATACTCTGATTGGCCGCTGGGCAAATGAGCGTAATGAAAACGAAGGCTTTGGCGATTTCACCATTCGTGCGGGCATCATTAAACCAGTCGTAAATGCACCCGTTGATTTCTGGGATGACTCAAAAGTGATTATTCAATCAGCAGCTTAATACGCAAAAGTGCGGTTGATTTTGACCGCTCTTTTAGTTGAGAGAATAAAAAACCTTAGGTTTTAGCCTAAGGTTTTTATTTTTTAGTATGAATTATTTTTTCTCTTCACATTTGTTGATATCGCTACATTTGCCGTAGAGATATAAACTGTGTGCTTTTAATTTGATGCCATGTTGTTCACTGATTTCTTTTTGACGTTGTTCAATAATGTTATCAGTAAACTCAAATACTTTGCCACAATCTTCACAAATAATGTGATCGTGGTGTTCTGTTGGCGCAAGCTCAAAAACAGATTTGTTGCCTTCAAAATTATGGCGAATCAAGATATGCGCTTCATCAAATTGGTTAAGCACGCGATATACAGTTGCAAGGCCAATATCACTGCCTTGCTCTAACAAGATTTTATACACTTCTTCAGCTGAGAAATGCTCATGTTTATGCTCTTGCATTAATGCAAGGATAGTTAGCCGAGGTTCAGTAATTTTTAATCCTGCTTTTTTGAGTAATTTGATGTTTTCTTCAGACATAATGTTCCCTTAAATTTGCTAAATTAGAGATGGTTAAGCTAATTCTGCTAAACACATTTCATCGTAGATTTGTTTTGTCCATTTCTCTACGCGTTCTGCAGTAAGTTCAGGTTGACGATCCTCATCAATACATAAACCGATAAAGTTTCCATCATCTAATAATGCCTTTGATGATTCAAAGGTATAACCATCCGTTGGCCAGTTCCCTACAATAATCGCACCGCGTGGTTCAACGATATCTCTAACTGTACCGATCGCATCACAGAAATAATCTGCGTAGTCTTCCTGATCGCCACAGCCAAAAATACCGACTAATTTGTCAGTAAAATCAATTTCTTCTAGAGTTGGGAAAAAATCATCCCAGTCAGCTTGTGCTTCACCGTAATACCAAGTTGGAATACCGAAAAGTAAAAAATCATAACCTTCGATATCTTCTTTCGAGCTTTTTGCAATGTCACGAATATCAACGAGTTCGTTGCCTAATTGCTTTTGAATCATTTTTGCAATGTTTTCTGTATTACCTGTGTCACTACCGTAAAATAAACCGACAACTGCCATTGTTCTTTCCTTTTGAAATAAAATTAGGTGAGTAGAAAAAAGATGAGGGATCAAAGCCCTACAATTTGTGCGAACTATAACATAAATGAATTCTCATTTGAATAGAATAATTCTCATTTAAAGCGATTAATTCTTATTTAGAAACCTATCAATAGCACGTATCACAAAATCAGGTCTTTCGGCATGAACCCAGTGCCCACAACCATTGATAGTGAAGGAGGTCGCATTCGGGAATTGTTTTAGAATGGTTTCTGTATATTCAGGTTTAATATAAGATGAAAGCCCACCTTTAATGAAGAGTGTAGGCGTATTAGCGAAGACCTCTTGCCAATCCATTAGCTCCGAATAATGTTCAAAAAGTGCGGTCAAATTGAAACGAAAATATTCACTTGAAGTTGGCTCAAAAGATTTCAACATAAATTGCACCACACTCGGATCGGCAATTTCAGTTTCTAAAATAGGCTTAGCTTGTTGACGAGTTTGTGGCTGCGCTTTTTTCACGGCAAACAAACCACGGAACACATCATCATGTCCAGCACTGCTATTTGCGACTGGGGCAATATCAATAACAACTAATTTTTCCACGCGCAGTGGTTGAAGAGCGGTCATTTTCATGGCCGTTTTTCCCCCCATTGAATGACCAATTAAGATCACTTTATCTAATTGAAGATGATCGATAAGTTGCCATACATCATCAGCTATGACGTCGTAATTCATTGTTTCTGAATGAAAACTATGCCCATGATTACGTAAATCTACGCGCAAAATATTATAGTTATCGCTAAATGCACGAGCGATGACACCAAGATTATTCATATCCCCAAACAAGCCATGAATGAAAACTAAAGTAGGCGAATTAATTGATTGTTTTGCTTGGTGAAATTGATGGTTTAATAATTGGGAAGATGACATATATTTTGCGTGAGAATTTGGTTAGAAATCGTTATAATAGACGAAAATTTTAGCAAACGGAGAGAAAAAAATGAAGATAATTGAAGTCGATGAAGAATTATATCAATACATTGCGGCACAAACTCAATCTATTGGAGA
Organism: uncultured Haemophilus sp.; assembly: GCA_963517645.1. Lineage (GTDB taxonomy): Bacteria > Pseudomonadota > Gammaproteobacteria > Enterobacterales > Pasteurellaceae > Haemophilus_D. The sequence goes on from CAUQGU010000012.1 coordinate 24,820, forward strand.
AAGTGCGTCTGATATTCTTCGCCGTTTGTTGAATTTACCTATTCACGCAACAAGCTCGGTTGATACCTTTGAATCAGTCGCGTCAGCTGAAACGCCAAAAAGTGCGGTGCATTCTGAGCCTGTTTTAACGGATAAAACAACCGAAGCATCTCAACCAAAAGTTGAACCTGCAGAGCCGCCAAAAGCAGTGAAAAAACAATCGGATGAAGCAATCAATCACATTGTTGATAAAGTTCGTGCACTCTTGAATTCTGCTGAATTTAAAGAAGAGCCAAAAGCAGTCGTGCGTTTTTTAAGTATATTGCGTACGCTTTATCGTACCAACCCAGAAAGCTTTGCACAGGCAACTGAAAGCTTACAAGGTCGTACTCGTGTGTATTTTGCTCGTGATGAAGGAACGTTGCTTGTGGCGGGTAATCACACTAAACCAAAACAAATTCCTGACACACCATATTGGGTGATTACCAATACCAATAGTAATCGTAAGATGCTTATGCTAGAAGGGGCGATGCAATCTATGCATTTGCCGGAATATTTAATTGACGAAGTTCGCCCTTATTTCGTTAGCAACTAAGTCAATGCAAAAATTCCCTTGGCAAGTATTTGCCCAAAATTCAGCGTATGCAGATCAGATCGCGTTGCGAAATTCGCAGGGCGATCCGTTTACTTGGGTAGATATTGCCGAGAAAATTAATCAAGTAGAAGCTTTTCTTTTACAACAAGGTGTGACGACTCAAAGTGCGGTCGCTTTTTGTGGTAAAAATTCAGAACAGATCTTATTTCTCTATTTAGCGGTCATTCAGCTAGGCGCAAGAATTTTAGGGATCAATCCGGCATTTCCTCAAGAGAAAAGAGAAGAATTGTGCCGAGTTTATGGTGTAGATTTTTGTTATCAAACCGAAGATATTCGCTATTTAGTGACTAAAGCGTTAGCCCAACATGAAACCGATTGTACAAAAGCAGCCACGATGACACTCACATCGGGTTCGGCTGGTTTGCCTAAAGCGGTGGTGCATAATGTGTCTGCTCATTTAGCTAATGCGGAGGGCGTTTGTGCCTTAATGAATTTTGGCAAAGAACAATCATGGCTACTTTCCTTACCGCTTTATCATGTTTCCGGACAAGGTATTGTGTGGCGCTGGCTTTACGCAGGTGCAACCTTAGTTTTACCGAAAGAAGATTTTTATCAATCTATTGGTGAAGTTTCTCATGTTTCTCTCGTGCCAACTCAATTACAACGTTGGTTTGATTATTTGGTAGAGCATCCTCAATCTATTCATACGCAAGCGGTATTATTGGGGGGAACGCAAATCCCTGTTAAATTAACTCAAGCGTTAAATGAATTAGGGATTCGAAGTTATTCCGGTTATGGTATGACAGAAATGGCTTCTACCGTATTCGCTAAGCAATCTGATGGAAAAATAGGCGTGGGACAGCCTTTACTTGGCCGAGAGTTCAAGTTAGTGAATGAAGAAGTTTGGTTAAAAGGTGCAGGGCTTGCCATGGGATATTGGCGCGATGGACGTATAGAACCACTCACGAATCACGAAGGCTGGTTCCAAACCAAAGATAAAGGTCAATGGCTTGATGATGAATTAGTCATTCAAGGCCGATTAGATAATATGTTTATTTCCGGTGGTGAAAATATTCAGCCGGAAGAAGTTGAAAAAGTGATTGCACAATCAGATTTTGTGAAACAAGTCTTTGTTTTACCTAAACATGATGAGGAATTTGGCCATCGCCCTGTCGCAATTGTTGAATTTCATACCTCATTTAATGAAAGTGCGGTCGAATCTCTCAACGTTTTTTTACAAGGACGATTGGAACGATTTAAGCAACCCGTTGCCTACTATGAACTCCCGCAGGATTTAATCCAAGGGGCAATAAAGATTTCTCGCAAAGCACTCGCCGATTGGCTGTTGCAACAATAGGAAAGTTAGTTTAATGAAAAATATCTCTCGAGTTTTGACCGCACTTGGTCTTTCATTTGTTTTTACGCTGGCGCTTTCTCAGCCTGTTTGGGCAGAGAATAATAATGCTGATTTACCGACGGAAAAAACACTAAAAAGTGAATTAGCCGAGGCACAAAAATTACCAGATGGTGATGAAAAAACAAATAACGTCACGACAATCCAGGCTTCGCTTGATTTCTTGCAACAAATTCAAACACAGCAAAAAAATAATAACGATTTGCAAGATACGCTTATTGATGCAGATTCTGAAATTCAGAAGAATAATGCAGATCTTCAAAATCTTAAAAAACAGCTAAGCACGCCAAATAACACCGATTATGCTTCGCAAAGTTTAGCGAATTTGCAGGCACAGCTTGAGAAACTGACCAATCAACAACAAGATGCTCAATCTGCATTAAGTGCCGTGAATACACAACTTGCAGGGCAAAGCGCTGTATCCGAACGCGCCCAAACAGCCTTAACAGATAATGTTAAACGTACGCAAGAATTGAATCAGAAATTGGCTGATCCAACAACCAGTTCGCTATTAAAACAGCAAATTCAACTTGAGTTGCAATTGATTGAGCTAAAAAATGCGTACAATCAAATTTTATTAAAAAATAGCGATCAATTTACGGTTCTTTACCAGAGCCGTTATGACTTATTGAATACACGTGTTCAAGCGCTACAGAAACAAATTGCCGCCATTCAAGACGTGATTAATCAAAAGAATTTGGCTAAAACACAAAACCAAGTTGAGCAAGCACAACAACAAAGCCAAAATGTTGAGCAAAATCCGTTGATTCAGAAAGAATTGAATTTGAATGCGCAGCTTAGCCAATATTTACTTGAGCAAACAGAGAAAACCAATACATTAACGCAAGATGAATTACGCATGCGAAATGTGTTGGATAACTTAACGCAGACACAACGTACCATTGATGAGCAAATCAGTGCGTTACAAGGCACGTTGGTGCTTTCTCGCATTATTCAGCAACAAAAACAAAAATTACCGACCAATTTAAATATTCAAGGGCTTTCAAAGCAAATTGCGGATTTGCGTGTACAGATCTTCGATATTACGCAGAAACGTAATGAGCTTTATGATATTGATGCTTACATCAGTAAAATAGAGCAGGATGAAAATAAATCGTTTACACCGGCAGAAAAAACACAATTAACCAATTTACTCACTGAACGTCGTAAAGTGGGTTCTGATTTAATTAAATCGTTGAATAATCAATTGAATTTAGCGATTTCCTTAGAGCTAACCCAACAACAAATTACACAAATCAGTGATCAGATCCAGTCTAAACTTGATCAACAAAGTTTCTGGGTAAAAAGTAATAATCCAATTAATCTTGATTGGTTCAAGAAATTACCGATGTCACTCAAAGCACAATTTGATGGCATTGGAAAGAAAATCGGCTTTCCGACAAACTTTGATAATTTGCCGTATTTACTCACTTACGTCTTTATTTTGTTTGTGATTGGTGGATTGATTTTTAAATTTAAAGAGTCGATTAAACAACGCTTAGCTGTGATTAATGGTGAGATTAACACGCTTCGTTCGGATAGCCAATGGCATACGCCACTTGCGTTATTTTATACGGCGCTTTTATCGTTATCAGGCACCCTGTGGTTCTTAGCGACTTGCCAACTTTTAGGCTTTTTCTTTGTGAAAAATCCACAAGAGTTTTGGGAGTGGTCGCTTAGCATGGCGGGCTATTGGTGGTTCTTTAGTTTTATCTTAGCTATTCTTCGTCCGAATGGTATTTTAGTGTGCCATTTTGGTTTTACTAAAGAGAGTGCAGCGAGCCTACAAGACGTCACGAAACGTATTATTGTTTCTGTTGTGTTATTACTGAATACGTCAATTTTCAGTAATGTCATGGATACAGGTTTAGCAAATGACGTATTGGGTGAAATTAATACCATTGTTGCTTTGCTTTTCTGCATTGTAATTATTGCACCACGTTTTATTCGTACTGAAAAATCATTGAGTTCAACGACAACAGATAAGCGTGATAGAACGCTTTTAAAAATTATGCGCGTTTTATTGCAATTGGTCCCTGTTATTTTAATTGCACTAGTTGCTTTAGGCTATTATTACACCGCCTTAAATTTAATTACGCATATTATTAATACCTACATTGCATGGGTGGTGTGGTCGTTGGTGCGCCATACGATTTATCGTGGTATGACGGTTGCATCAAGACGTTTAGCTTATCGTCGTCTACAAGAAAAACGTCAACAAAAACAACAAGATTTAAATGATGGCTCACCATCTGATGATGTGGTCGTAATTACCGAACAAGAAGAGGGATTGGCCTTAAATGAAGTGCGTAGCCAGTTACTACGCTTTGCCGATCTCTTTATTTGGACCGCACTTTTTGCCATCTTCTATTATGTATGGTCAGATTTAGTTACGGTTGTAAGTTATTTACGTGATATTACCTTGTGGCAACAAACTTCAACAACTGAAGCGGGCGTGGTGACAGAAACGATCTCACTCTTTAACTTGATTGTTGCATTAATTATTGTCGTGATTACCTATATTTTAGTGCGTAATATTCAAGGTATTTTAGAAATATTGCTCTTCTCGCGAGTGAAACTTTCGCAAGGTACGCCTTATACCATTACAACATTATTAACCTATATCTTGGTTGCAGTGGGTGGCGCATGGGCATTTTCGACGCTTGGGATGTCATGGTCTAAATTACAATGGTTATTTGCTGCCCTTTCCGTTGGTCTCGGTTTTGGTATGCAGGAAATTTTTGCGAACTTTGTTTCCGGTATCATTTTATTATTTGAACGTCCAATTCGTGTGGGCGATACCGTGACCATCAACGATGTAACAGGTACGGTAGCAAAAATCCGTATTCGAGCTATCACGATGATCGATCCGGATCGAAAAGAAGTGATTGTGCCAAATAAATCTTTTGTAACCGGACAAGTGACTAACTGGGCATTGTCTAATACCGTTACTCGTTTAGTGGTGTCCGTTGGGGTGGCTTATGGTTCAGATTTAGAGTTAGTGAAACGTTTATTATTGCAAGCTGCAAATGAGCAACCAAACATCTTAAAAGATCCAGAACCAAGAGCGCTATTTTTAACCTTTGGTGCAAGTACGTTAGATCACGAACTACGTGTTTATGTTGGGCAAGTGTCTGAGCGAAATGATACGCTTGATGCACTCAATCGTCGTGTAAATCAGTTATTTGCAGAAAATAATATTGATATTGCATTCAATCAATTAGATATCTTTATTAAAAATAAAGATACTGGCGAAGAGATTCCATTTATTGATGTGGCAAAATTAGCCCAAAATCATTAATTAAAGAGAGAAAATATGGCAGGGAATACTATCGGACAACTTTTTCGTGTGACAACCTTTGGGGAATCACATGGTATTGCATTAGGCTGCATCGTTGATGGTGTGCCACCGAATCTTGAATTATCGGAAGCTGATATTCAACCTGATTTAGATCGTCGTAAACCCGGTACATCACGCTATACCACACCGCGTCGTGAAAACGATGAAGTACAGATTTTATCTGGGGTATTTGAAGGTAAAACAACGGGTACCAGCATTGGAATGATCATTAAAAATGGTGATCAACGTTCACAAGATTATGGTGATATTAAAGATCGTTTCCGTCCAGGACATGCAGATTTTACCTATCAGCAAAAATACGGCATTCGTGATTATCGCGGTGGTGGACGCTCTTCTGCGCGTGAAACCGCCATGCGTGTAGCTGCGGGAGCTATTGCGAAGAAATATTTACGTGAGCAGTTTGGCATTGAAGTGCGTGGCTTTTTGAGTCAAATTGGCGAAGTGAAGATTGCACCGCAGACTGTAGGAAAAATTGATTGGGATAAAGTGAATAGCAATCCATTTTTCTGTCCGGATGAAAGTGCGGTCGAAAAATTTGATGAATTAATCCGTGAATTGAAAAAAGAAGGCGATTCGATTGGGGCAAAACTAACCGTGATTGCAGAGAATGTTCCTGTCGGTTTAGGAGAGCCTGTTTTTGATCGACTTGATGCCGATTTAGCCCATGCTTTAATGGGGATTAATGCCGTTAAAGGTGTAGAAATTGGCGATGGTTTTGCCGTGGTTGAACAGCGTGGAAGTGAACATCGTGATGAAATGACACCAAATGGTTTTAAAAGCAACCATGCTGGCGGTATTTTAGGGGGCATTAGCTCAGGTCAGCCAATTATTGCGACCATTGCACTAAAACCGACGTCCAGTATCACGATTCCAGGACGTTCTATTAATTTAGCGGGAGAACCCGTGGAAGTGGTGACAAAAGGTCGTCATGATCCTTGTGTGGGTGTTCGTGCAGTACCCATTGCGGAGGCAATGGTCGCGATTGTGTTACTCGACCATTTATTGCGTTTTAAGGCGCAATGCAGATAACTCTTTTAAATTAAGTCTATTTTTTCTTTTATTGAAGATAAGGTCATTCGTTGTAGGAAATCTTATGAATAAATCTTTAGCAAAATTACTTTCAAGTGCGGTTGTTTTAGGGTGCGTTTTTTTCTCG
>CAUQGU010000013.1:0-31235 GCA_963517645.1 uncultured Haemophilus sp.
TAAATGAATAGGTTATTAAGAAAATGAAAATTGATCCTCCTTTTGAATTAGATCCAAATGTAAAAGTACGTACGCGTTTTGCCCCAAGCCCAACAGGTTATTTGCACGTGGGTGGCGCACGTACAGCTCTTTATTCTTGGTTGTTTGCAAAACATAATAACGGTGAGTTTGTATTACGTATTGAAGATACCGATTTAGAGCGTTCTACACCGGAAGCAACAGCGGCAATCATTGAAGGGATGGAGTGGTTAAACCTTGCTTGGGAGCATGGTCCTTATTATCAGACCAAACGCTTTGATCGTTACAATCAAGTGATTGATGAAATGATTGAGCAGGGCTTGGCTTATCGTTGCTATTGCTCTAAAGAACGCTTAGAAGAATTACGCCATACACAAGAGCAAAACAAAGAAAAACCACGTTATGACCGTCATTGTTTATATGATCACAATCATGCAGCTGATGAGCCACACGTAGTACGTTTTAAAAATCCAACAGAAGGTTCAGTCGTGTTTGATGATGCGGTGCGTGGTCGCATTGAAATCAGCAACAGCGAATTAGATGATTTAATTATTCGTCGTACAGACGGTTCTCCGACCTATAACTTCTGTGTTGTGGTAGATGACTGGGATATGGGTATTACTCACGTTGTGCGTGGTGAAGACCACATTAACAACACCCCTCGTCAAATTAATATCTTAAAAGCGTTAGGCGCACCAATTCCAGTATATGCGCACGTTTCTATGATTAACGGTGATGATGGCCAAAAACTCTCAAAACGTCATGGTGCGGTAAGTGTAATGCAATATCGTGATGACGGTTATTTACCAGAAGCCTTAATCAACTATCTTGTTCGTTTAGGTTGGGGGCATGGTGACCAAGAGATCTTTACGCGTGAAGAAATGATTAAATACTTCGAATTAGATCATGTGAGTAAATCAGCAAGTGCATTTAACACGGAAAAATTATTGTGGTTAAATCATCATTACATTCGTGAATTACCACCTGAATATGTAGCAAAACACCTTGCATGGCATTATAAAGATCAAGGTATTGATACTTCAAATGGTCCAGCATTAACTGAAATTGTGACAATGCTTGCAGAACGTTGCAAAACCTTAAAAGAAATGGCATCAGCAAGCCGTTATTTCTTCGAAGAGTTTGAAAGTTTTGATGAAGCTGCGGTGAAAAAACACTTTAAAGCGGCGGCGATTGAACCACTTGAAAAAGTAAAAGAAAAATTGACCGCACTTTCTAGCTGGGATTTACATTCTACTCATGAAGCGATTGAACAAACCGCTGCTGAATTAGAAGTGGGTATGGGTAAAGTCGGGATGCCATTACGCGTGGCAGTGACAGGCTCAGGCCAATCACCTTCTATGGATGTGACATTAATGGGTATCGGTCGTGAACGCGTGTTAGCGCGTATCCAACGTGCCATTGATTTTATTAAATCTCAAAACGCTTAATATTTAGGCTGATAAGCGGGATTTGATTATTTCAATATTGACAGTTTATCAGCCGAAATTTATCATAGCTTGCGTTATTTGGGGATATAGCTCAGTTGGGAGAGCGCTTGAATGGCATTCAAGAGGTCGTCGGTTCGATCCCGATTATCTCCACCAAATTTAAAACCTTGAAACTGAAAGTGAGTTTCAAGGTTTTTTCTTTATGGCAAAACTACATTTCTTTTAGATAATTCAAGCCTAATCCATTCATTTGTCGCATAATCCAACTTTGTTTTTTACGAACTAACGCACTAGGCTTATTCACTTTATAGATGATAGGGTTTGGTAAAACCGCTGCGAGTAATGCCGCTTCTGATTGAGTTAAATTCTTCGCTGATTTTTTGAAGTAATAGCGACTAGCCGCTTCTACACCAAAGATGCCATTACCAAATTCTGCGATGTTCAAATACACTTCTAAAATGCGTTCTTTGGACCAAAAGATTTCCATTAATGCCGTTGTTGGGACTTCTAATCCTTTGCGAAACCAACTTTGTCCATGCCAGAGAACGAGGTTTTTTGCTGTTTGTTGAGAAATCGTTGAGGCACCTCGGGTTCGGCGAGATTTTTCATTAAATTTAAAGGCCTTTTGAATTGCCTCGAAATCAAAGCCCCAATGGTGGGGGAATTTCTGATCTTCAGCAGCAATCACCGCAAGCTGCATATTTGGTGAGATTTCATCAAGGCTCACCCAATCGTATTTGATTGAATAGCTGAAATCCAACTGTAATAAGTGCCCGATTTTTTGCTGTGCCATATAGGCAGAGAATGGAACAGGGATAAAGCGGAAGCAAATGAAAAACACCAGGATTGCGAGAGAAAAACGCCACGCAACCCGTTGCCAATTTTTTTTCCACCAAGAGGGGCGAAAAAGATGTAAAAGTGCGGTCAAAATTCGCTTAGTTTTTTGCAGCTTGCTCATCGAGTTGGCTTTTCACCCAGTTTATAAAATCCGGATCCATTGTTTTGAGCATATTAGAACCACGCGTAATGGTTGCTGCACTGGTATTGAGATTCTGTTGAATCTCTCGTTGGGAGAGATTCTTATCCAATAACTGAGCCACGATTTGCAAACGTAAACCCACCGCATCGCGCTCATCTGGTGTGAGTAGGAGCGTTAAGAAATCTTGTGCTTTGCCTTGCTCAAACGCGGTTTGCAAGGTCGCGAGGAAAGCATTCCATTGTTCTAAATTGCGACTAATATACATATCAACAATCCTATACTATTAAACTAGTGCGACTAGTATAGCCGATCGTATTCCTCTTGGCTAAAGGTTTGTAATTTTTCTTTGTCTTGTAGGTTTTGATAGTAAAAATCGTAAGTTAATACGTTTTGAACATAACCTCGCGTTTCAAAGAACGGAATGGACGCAATAAATTCATCCATAGCCAATTTGCCATTTGATCTCGCAAGCCATTTTTCTACACGGCTTGCACCTGCATTATAGGCAGAGGCGATCAAAATGCGATTATTTGGATATTTAGCATTCAACTCATTTAAGTGAGCCGTACCGAGTAAAATATTATTAAGCGGTTTGAATAAATCTAACTCACCGTTATAAGGAAGTTGCTGGTTTTCTGCCGTTTTTTGTGCAGTACTCGGTAATAACTGCATTAATCCTCGAGCATTTGCGGAAGATTGTGCCATTGGATTCCAAGCACTTTCTTGGCGCGCAATGGCCATAGCAAAAGTTTTGGTTACACGATTATCCACAATAGCTTGAGGTTCCGTTGCGCTGAGGTTCACATTATTGAGGGCAATATCAAAATATTGACTGTAAGCATTTGGTAAGCGTAAGTCGATATAATCCCAAGCTTTTGCAATAATCGAGCCATCTACGCCCAATTCAAACCAATTTTGTTCATTCGCATATTGGCTTAAAGCAAGTTGTTTCTCTTGCGGTAATTTTTCTAATAGGGCACGCCAACGTTGTTTGGTCGCGCCTAATCGATCTAATTGACGCAGTTCTGCTATCTCAGCTAATTCAGCTGAATACTTCTCTTGGATATTGGACTCTTGAGGAATTTTAGGCATATCCAGTTTGTAGGAATGTCCTAATTTGACCGCAGCCAACATTGGGTAAAAACCACGTTCTTTCGCTAAAGCTTCTAATCGTTGTTTCGCATCTTTATCGGATGCTTGAGCAGCTATTTTAGCCATCCAATAACGCCATTCTTGTTTTTGCTTCGCTTCATTGGAAAGGGCATTCAACCAACCTAATAAATCCGTTTTTTGCCAAATAGCCGTACGTAAACGACGCTCAATGAGATTATCGGCATTAAGTTTGAGAAGCTCTTGATCGCGCCATTGCACAAAATTAGGGCTTTCGTTATCAAAGAAACGACTAATAAAGGCGATTTTCCAATCACGTAATTCCGTTTCATTTAATTGCCAATTTTTCGCCCATTGTTCGTAAAGGGTAAACGTTGGCTCATTCATATTTTCCGGAATGGTTCGTAGATAACGAGCAAAACCTAGCACTACAGCAAATTTATGGATAATTTTATTCGTATTACCATCCATTAATGGGAGGCTCTCAGCGAGTGTTTTCAGATTTGCTGGATTTTTTAAGAGATCCAAATAAAGAGCCAAATCGATATTTACCTGAGCATTTTCTTTCGCACCATCAACTTTTTCTAATTCTTTAGCGAGTATTTCGAGACCTTTCGCGTCATTTTTACTAAAAAGCATTTCCGCTTTTTGATAGATCTTCTCTTCAGTGCGTCCACCTTGTGAATACCAAGCTAACCATAGCTGAGCATCATTAGGAAGCTCAGCGTTGTTGAGCCAAAGTTGTTCATACTCAGATAAAATAGCCGATTTATTCTTGTCATTTGATTGGTTTTCTGCCGTTTGATTAGTATTGGCTGCTTCTATTTGATATTTAGCCGTGAGCACGGCAATTTGTGTTTCCAAATTATTAGGCGTGAGTTTAGCAAGCGCTTGAGTATCTTCAGCATTGATGAACAAGGTAAAAATACTTTGTTCTAATTTTCCACGTAGAAAATGAGAGGAATGTTGCTGAATAAATTGTTCAATGTCTGTTCTCAATGCATTTACTTCTTCACGAGGCGTATCGCGATTAACGGTTTTTACACGCGCATCCAAATAAGCCACTATAGCATCAGTTTGCAATGGATAACCTTTTAAAGAATCAATAAGCCCAAGAAATAATTTGGCATTATTAGAAACATGATTATTTTTGACCGCACTTTTAAGTAGCGACTCTAATTGCAGAAAAGTGGCGCGTTGTTCAATCAACTTTAATTCATGAGCATGCTGTTGCTGCGCCCATTTGGTTTGTTCTTCTGCAAGGTTAATTTGTGGCACCGTTTCATTTTTGCTTTTATGGGCATGCTGATTAGCCAAAGCTGAGCCTGAAAGTGCGGTTAAAATTAATAACGAAATTGTCGTGTGTTTAAGTGCTCGCATAGGAGATTCCATATAAAGAGAAAGACGGATATTTAGATCCGTCTTTGAGTGTAGAGTTCGTTTTATTTAGAAAACTTTTTTGAAAGGCTTCACAATCACATCACCGTAAACGCCCGCTTCTACATAAGGATCTTGTGCCGCCCAGTCTTTTGCTGCAGACAGATTTTCGAATTGAGCAATCACAGTCGAGCCTGTAAAGCCAGCTTCACCTGGATTTTCATCATCAATGGCGGGGTTGGGACCTGCTGTTAATAAGCGACCTTCTACTTGTAATTGTTTTAAACGAGCAAGATGTTGCTCACGTACTGAAAGACGTTTTTCTAAAGAGCCAGGAACATCTTGGGCAAAAATCACGTAATACATTATTTCTCCTTTTAACAATTTAATTGTAATTCTTCGATAGAGGCTAATGCGCGTTCTAGTTCAAGATTACCTTCACGTGGAATAGCGCGAGATTTGCCGTCTTTTCCAACCGCGACAAAGGTAAATACGGCATCTGTCACGCAGTAACGTTCCCCAATTGGTTCACTGGCGACTTTTTTCACCCATACTTCTACCTTGATTTTAATTGAAGAGCGACCCACACTGAGACATTGGCCGTAACAACACACCACGTCACCGACGGCGATAGGCTTAATGAAATTCATACTTTCTACAGCAACGGTAACGACACGACCATGAGCAATTTCTTTTGCTAGAATTGCTCCGCCCATATCCATTTGTGACATAATCCAGCCACCGAAAATATCACCGTTAGCGTTGGTGTCTGAAGGCATCGCTAAAGTACGTAATAATAATACGCCTTTAGATTGACGACCGTCTTTATCGATAAGATTTGAAACCATTATTTGTCCCCGTCATTTTTTTGATCATCTTTAGGTAAGTAACGGTAAATATAAGCGCCGCTGACGATTGTTGCAACAAAGGTCATACCAAGTAAACCAAAAGATTTGAAATCAACCCAAGCATCTTCAGACATATTTTGGCTGATATAAATATTTACCAGCATACACAGAATGAAAAATCCTGCCCAGCCTAAATTCAATTTGTTCCACACATTATCCGGTAATTGGATTTCTTTGCCTAATAACTTTTTCACCAGTGGCGTATTGAATTGGAATTGTGCAACCAATAAAACAATGGCGAAGAGGGCATTAATAATGGTGACCTTCCATTGTAGATATTTGATTTCATTAAAATAAGCAGTGAGTAAACCAAAAAAGACGACAGCAATCGCCATGATTTTTTGTTGTTTCTCAATCACACCATATTTCAGTTTTAGCACAATCATTTGAACAATGGTTGCAATCACTAATACGATGGCAGCATCACGCACACCAAACATTTTGTAGGTGATGAAAAAGAGAACAAGCGGAATAAATTCAAGAAGTTGTTTCATATTATGCCTTCATAAATAAGCTGTAAAAACGGTAAGTAAATACCAAAATAAACATTTGAAATAATGCAGCCAAGATGCCAACGATAGCACTTAAAAATGATGAACCCAAGATTGCACCAAAGGTATTCACTACTAAAGGAAGAAGTAAATAAGTGAGCAAGGCATAAATAATTAATACGCCATTACGCTTGATACCCGCACGCCATACTTGTAAAGCACTTTGTCCTATAGATTGATTGGAGGCAATATAGTGCACAGGCGATAAGCATAGGCGAACAAAGAAAAATAAACCAAATACCATTGAAACAAAGGCTAGAGGGGAGAGGGCATTTTTGCTTAAAAATGAGCTCATAACATCAGCAAGGCCAAATAAAAGTGGCAAACTCATAAAAATATCTAAAACGACCACACCTAAAAAACGGCGCAATGTCAGCATGAGACCTTGATTAATCGGATTTTCATTTTGCTGACTAATATGATGAATAGTTGCAATGCCGAAGGTTGCAATAAAAGACATCAACAATTGTTGGAATAAAAAAGATCCAATCAGTGCAGTTGGCTCAACTTTGCTTAATGCATCAATAATGTCCTGTTGTGATGGATTAGGATTATCACCCAAACTCGGCATTGGGACACTGACTAATGCATTAATTAATTGTGAGACGACAAAAATCCCAACGAAAATCAGCACGGTTTTTCGCTGATTACGCATAAAATTGAGGCTATCTTGAAAAATCTGAGTAAAGTTAATTTGCATACTATATCCCACAATAATAAAACCCCGATTATACAGGGTTTATGGTTTTTTTCATAAAATCGGGTTGTTTAATGGTGATTTAAGTCACCCTTTTCAAGAGCCACATCGCTTTACTCATTAGCGTAACCATTCGGTGGCAATGGCTTGCCGTCTAAATAGGCTTGATTTTCAATGAGTTTTAATCGATCCTCAACAAACCATTTAATCACTAAAGGATAAATATGGTATTCCTGTTCACGTGTACGAAGCTCAATCTCCTCGACAGTATCGCCAGGGAAAATAGGCACTTTAGCTTGTAATACAATAGCGCCTCCATCGATCTCTTCATTGACAAAATGCACGCTTGTACCGTGTTCGCTGTCGCTATTCTCAAGTGCTCTTTGATAAGTATCTAATCCAGGATATTTTGGTAGAAGGGAAGGATGAATATTTAAAATTTTCCCAGCAAAACGTTGTGTAAATGGTTTGGTTAAGATTTTCATGTAACCGGCTAACACAATGAGATCAACATTGAGCTCGTCTAAATAATCACCGATAGCCTTATCCATATCGAGATTGGACGTAAAATCTTGACGTAAAAAAACTCGGCTAGGAATGCCCGCACTTTTAGCGCGTTCTAAACCAAATGAATCGATTTTATTACTGATGACAGTCACAATCATTCCTGGAATAAAACCGGTTTGACAAGCCTCAATTATTGCTTGAAGATTCGATCCTTGTCCTGAAATCAGGACGGCAATTTTTTTCATATTATTCTACATAAAAGAAGGGCGAACCTTTCATTCTGAAATTTTCGCCCTGAGATGGAAAAGAGATATCATTTAATGATAACTTGTGGTTCGTCATCTGTCGCACTTTCGATATGACCGATTAACCATGCATTTTCACCAGATTGTTTTAAAATTGCTAAAGCGGTTTCCACTTGCGATTGTGGTAATGCAATCACCATGCCCACGCCACAGTTAAATGTGCGGTACATTTCATAGGTTTCAATGTTGCCCTTTTCTTGTAACCATTTGAACACCGGTTGCCATTCCCAGCTACCTTCATCAATGACAGCTTTGGTATTTTTCGGTAATACACGCGGGATATTTTCCCAGAAGCCGCCACCCGTTAAGTGTGCGATAGCATGGACTTCCGTTTGTTTGATTAAAGCGAGAACAGATTTCACATAGATTTTTGTCGGTGCAAGTACTTGTTCACTTAATGGACGACCATTTAATTGCTCAGTAGCAGGGTTGACGCCAGCAACATCAATGACTTTACGAATTAAAGAATAACCGTTTGAATGTGGACCACTTGAACCAAGTGCAATTAAGGCATCTCCCACTTTAACTTGGCTACCATCAATGATTTCTGATTTTTCAACAACGCCTACACAGAAACCTGCAAGGTCATAATCACCAGTGTGATACATACCCGGCATCTCTGCGGTTTCGCCACCAACTAATGCACAACCAGATTGTACACATCCTTCTGCGATGCCTTTGACCACATCTGAAGCAACATCCACATCAAGTTTTCCTGTCGCGTAGTAGTCTAAGAAGAATAATGGCTCTGCACCTTGCACGACTAAATCGTTAACACACATTGCAACCAAATCAATACCGATGGTATCGTGTTTTTTTAAGTCAATGGCTAAACGTAATTTGGTTCCTACTCCGTCTGTGCCAGAAACAAGGATAGGTTCTTTATATTTGCCTGGAATGGCACACAAAGCACCAAACCCACCTAATCCCCCGATGACTTCAGGACGGGTGGTTCGTTTTACGTGTGGTTTAATACGTTCAACTAATTCATTACCGGCATTAATATCCACGCCTGCATCTTTATAACTTAATGATGGTTTGCTCACAATGCTATCCTATATTTTTAGGTTAAATGATAAAACGGCGTGATTGTATCAGATTAAGCAAACGTTTGCGATAGTGATTTAATTGGGTTTTAACTAAAAAAATAACCGCACTTTATTTTAAAGGATAAAGTGCGGTTATTTTTTAATGTATTTTTAGCGATTCGCTAATTCAAAAATCATGGCTTCAGCTTGGCAACTAAATGTGAAACGAGCTGTTAAATTTGCGCCATTTTCAGTTTCTGTGATTTCACTTTTAATTTCGCAAGGATCGCTTTCTGTTTTGCGAGCTTTTTCAATGAAACGATTAAGTGCAGCTTCAGCTTCAGCTTTATTCGCATAGGTTTGATGAATATCAACAGAACAATCTGAACCGTCAATAATCGTACCCACATCAACACAACTACAAGTGAGAGATTCTTCTGCTTTGCATGTTACTGTCATAGGATTTCCTTATTTAAAATTAAGATTGGTTCTATTCTAGCATTTTTGAAACGCTCTGCCAAAGTAGCCGTATTTTTTTAATTTAAATATCATTTATTTATCACTGGTCGGAACACTTAAAAATTAATCTAAAATAATTTGCACTCCATTTATTGGAGTTTTAGAATCTCGCGACTTTTTTCATTATTATTAATAACAAAAGGTTCCAAATGAGAAAATTTAATAAAACGCTATTAGCAATGACCACATTGTTAGCAGCAAGCGGGGCAAATGCAGCCGCATTCCAATTAGCAGAAGTTTCTACATCAGGTCTTGGTCGTGCTTATGCTGGTGAAGCAGCAATTGCTGATAATGCTTCAGTGGTTGCAACTAACCCTGCATTAATGAGCTTATTCAAAACCAATCAATTCTCTGTGGGTGGCGTTTATGTAGATTCTAAAATTCACATGAGTGGTCCAGTTACAGTTAATGCGCTAGGTCGTACTGTTGCTGTAGGTTCTGCAGATCATAATAGTGTTGTTCCTGGCTCATTGATTCCGAATATGTATTTTGTAGCACCAATTAATGACAAATTTGCCATTGGTGGTGGTATGAATGTGAATTTTGGATTAAAAAGTGAATATGAATCAGATTACAACGCGGGAGTATTCGGCGGTAAAACTGATTTAAGTGCGATTAACTTAAATTTAAGCGGTTCATATCGTGTCTCTCAAGGTTTAACTGCTGGTGTGGGTTTAAATGCAGTTTATGCAAAAGCAGAAATTGAGCGTCGTGCAGGTATTTTAAGTGATGCAGTGAAAAATGCTGCGCCATTAGTTCTTGCATTAGTGAAAGCTGGACGAATTTCACCAAACGCGGCCGCTTCTTTAGCAAAATTACAAGGTGTGAATAAAGAAACTGTATTAACCCACTTACAGGATAAAAATGCATGGGGTTTTGGTTGGAATGCTGGTTTAATGTATGAGTTCAACGAAAATAACCGTGTTGGTTTAGCCTATCACTCAAAAGTTGATATTGACTTTGAAGATGATAGTGCTGTGAGTGCAGGTCGTACTATTCGTGGTCAAGGCCCTGCTGCAGGTGGGTTAACATTACACTTACCAGATTATTTAGAATTATCAGGTTTCCACCAAGTCACAGATAATTTGGCATTACACTACAGCTACAAATTTACACACTGGAGCCGTTTCAAAGAGTTACACGCAACCTTTAATGACGGTGAGCTTGCTTTCCACAAAGATGAAAAATATCGTAGCAATTCTCGTTATGCATTAGGTGCAACCTATAATGTAAATGATAAATTAACGCTCCGTGCCGGTATTGCTTATGATGAAGCGGCAGCGCCAACAGAGCATGCAAGTGCATCTATTCCAGATACTGATCGTATGTGGTATAGCGTAGGGGCAACTTATAAATTTACCCCGAATCTTTCTATTGATGCGGGCTTTGCGCACTTACGTGGTAAAAAAATTCACTTTACCGAAAGCCAATCAATTGGTGGTTTAGCAACAGTAACAGCGAATTATACCTCTAAAGCAAGTGCTAACCTTTACGGTTTAAACTTAAACTACAGTTTCTAATTTGTTAAAAATTTAGCATAATACGCAGCACACCGAATGCAGGTTCGGTGTGCTTTTTTCTTATATCACTCCATAAAAAACGAGAGAAAAATGACCGCACTTTTTTATGCTTATATGGACTCACCAATTGGTCGGTTATTAATGCTTTCTGATGGTGAAAATTTAACGAATTTAGATTGTGAATTAGAACAAACCACGCCAAATCCAAATTGGATTTTACGAGAAGATTTACCGCTTTTTGAAAAAGTGCGGTGCGCTTTAATGCGTTATTTTAATGGCGAGCCAGAAAGTTTCTCTAATATTCCTTTATCGCCTAAAGGTACCGTATTTCAACAAGCAATTTGGGCAGCATTGCGTCAAATTCCTTATGGCAAAACGGCGAGTTATGGTGGATTAGCCGAAAGCATTAATAACCCTAAGGCGGTGCGAGCCGTTGGCGGTGCTGTTGGGAGTAATCCCATTAGTATTATCATTCCATGTCATCGTGTATTAGGGAAAAAATGTGAAATCACGGGGTTTGGTGGTGGATTGCCTGCGAAACGTTTTTTATTGAAATTAGAGAATATTCCTTACATTGACAAAGGCGTAGAATACGTTAAACCGAAATTATTGAAGAAATACCACGAATGATCCCACAAACCGAACAAGCCTTATTAGAAAAAGCGCAATCTATTGCGGGGTTAACCTTTGGCGAACTTGCAGATGAATTAAATATTCCCGTTCCGCCTGATTTAAAACGTGATAAAGGTTGGGTTGGAATGTTGCTTGAAACCGCATTGGGGGCGACTGCCGGCAGTAAAGCAGAGCAGGACTTTTCCCATTTAGGCATTGAATTAAAAACCTTACCCATTAATACCGAAGGTTTTCCGTTGGAAACCACGTTTGTGAGTCTTGCCCCATTGGTTCAAAACTCAGGGGTAAATTGGGAAAATTCACACGTTCGTCATAAATTATCGAAAGTCTTGTGGATTCCTATTGAAGGTAGTCGTGATATTCCGTTGCGTGAGCGACATATTGGCCAACCTATCTTATGGCAACCTTCGACTGAACAAGAACATCAATTACGCCAAGATTGGGAAGAGTTGATGGATTATATTGTGCTCGGAAAGTTAGATCAGATTACGGCACGTATTGGTGAAGTTATGCAACTGCGTCCAAAAGGTGCAAACAGTAAAGCCATTACGAAAGGCATTGGTAAAAATGGGGAAGTGATTGATACCTTGCCGCTGGGGTTTTATTTACGGAAAGAATTTACGGCAGGCATTTTAGACGCTTTTCTTAATCATAAAAATGGGTGAATCATCACCCATTTTTTATTTCTCTAAGTTCTGAAAAATACGGAAAAACCCCACCGCACTTTGTAAAGTCTCACCATAAAAAAGGAGTGGAATACGATTTCGTTGCCAAGGTGGAACGCCGAGTTCTTGCCAAATTTTTTTCATGGTTTCAGCAGGGCGATTATGTTGGCGTTTTACTTTTCCAGTATAAGCAAATCGTACTTGAATGGGTTCTTGTGTATCAGCAAGTTGAACCTGTTTTTCGTTCCAATTGACTAAAATGCCTTTCGCATTGTGGGTTGCATAAATTGTACCAAGATTATCAGGCAAGGTAATCTGTTGATTTAACGGCATATCAAGACAAGTTTGCGACAAATCAGTGAATTTTCCCGTTAAATAGAGACATTGTTGATAACGGCGAATAATATGTTCCCCAAGTTGAAATAGTGGAGAGGCATCCGCTTTAGCCTTAATCACATCATCAATAATATGCATTAATTGAACCTGTGTTGGCATAGCAATCTGATTTTTAGCCAGCCACATTCGCAAAAGTGCGGTTTGTTTTTGCGATGAATAGTCTAGAAAGTTTACGAGCGAAAACTGTTTTTGATCCTCAAGAAGATGCTGTTCAAAGCAAGTTTGTAATAATTCATTAATCAGTTGTTGTTGCTCAAAACAATGTTGTGCGGCACGCTGAACTGCATGATCAAAATGTCCCCAGCGTTGGCGTATTTCAGGCAAAATTTGGTTACGTAAGAAATTGCGATCGTAATGATTATCTTGATTGCTTTCGTCTTCGACCCAAGATAGATTTTCTTGCTGAACGTAATCTTCTAATTCATTACGGCTAAAAGAAAGGAGTGGGCGTAGAATAGGCATCCCGAACAATTGACTTTCTTTCTGCATAGCACCCAAACCTTGTAATCCTGCGCCACGTTTTAGCGCCAGGAAAAAGGTCTCAGTTTGATCATTCAAATGATGTGCAGTGACCAGATATTCATCTGACTGAATATGTTTCAAAATCGCCTGATAACGGGCTTCTCTTGCACCAGCTTCAATGCCATCATGCATTTCCACTTTGACTTTTTCAATAATAAGTGGAATCTCAAATTGTTCACAGAGTTGTTGGCAATGAGCCGTCCAAGCATCCGCATTCGGGCTTAATCCGTGATGGATATGGATAGCTCGCAGACTTAAGTGCGGTCGTTTTTCGCTGAGTTTTTTAACTAAAGAAAGCAGTGCAGTGGAATCCAAACCACCGCTAAAAGCAATGAGAAGCTTATTGGCGGTGGTTGGAATTTGTGCTTGGAATAATGAAAAAAGATTCATCAGGCAACTTTAACAGCTTTGTAGTTTGTACTTGGATTTAAGATTTCAAAACGTGCAGCAATAGGTTGGAGCTCGTAAGATTTTAAATCAAAGGTAGTTTTCATTACGCCTGCAACAGCATTATTCATTTTTTCAAAAGCTTCAACATCGTTGCCACAGTTTAAGTAATGCGCCAAGAAAGTACCCGCAATTAAATCACCCACACCAACAGGTTCAAAGTTAAATTTATAAAGCGGACGACTTAAATGCCATACACCTTCAGGTGTCGCCATAATAATTTCAAAGGTATCAGGATCATTTAATTTACCTGCTTTACCTAAGTGTTTGACCAACACTTTTTTCACACCTTTAGCCACTAATGCATTGGCGGCTTTGAGCACATCGTCAAAGGTGTTTATAGGGAAGTCAGAAAGTGTACGAAGTTCGGAAAGATTTGGGGTCATGATGTCCGCACGTGGAATGGCTTTTTCAATTAAGCGTTCACGTACACCATCCGCTACTACGCAGACTTTTTCGGCATTTGGCATCACTGGATCGCACAAGTAAAGTGCATTTGGGTTACGAGCTTTAATTTTCTCTAAAGCATAGATAATTTGGTCAACTTGTTCAGCTGAACCTAAATAGCCAGAAAGTAACGCATCACATTCTTGAAGTTTTCCGATGGCATCTAAACCGTTGGCAATTTCACCAATTTGCTCTTGTGGAATCACCATGCCGGTCCATTTACCATATTGGGTATGGTTAGAGAATTGTACGGTATTGAGTGCCCACACATCTACGCCTAATAGCTGCATTGGAAAGGTGGCAGATTTATTACCGGCAAATCCATAAACTACGTGAGATTGAATTGCTAATACATTTTTCATTTTGAACTCCTTTTACATTATTTTTATTTTAGCATTGATGTTTTTTCTTACATCCATGCATTATTTCTCAAAACACAAAAAAGAGCGGTTAAATTAACCGCTCTTTTCATTCATTATTAACAATAACCGTAAGACATTAAACGTTCATAACGTCTTTCTAATAAGCCATCTTTGTCGAAGGTATCGAGTTCGTTTAGTTCTTCAAGGAGGCATTGTTTTAAATTACGTGCCATTTCATGATAATTACGATGCGCACCACCTAATGGCTCTTGAACGATATTATCAATTAAACCTAACTCTTTTAAACGAGTTGCTGTTAAGCCCATGACTTCGGCTGCGGTTGACGCTTTTTCTGCGCTTTTCCATAAGATAGAAGCACAGCCTTCTGGTGAAATAACGGAATAAGTTGAATATTGCAACATATTTACTTTGTCGCCGACACCAATGGCTAATGCACCACCAGAGCCGCCTTCACCGATTACCGTACAGATAACAGGCACTTTTAAGGTAGACATTTCACGTAAGTTACGAGCAATGGCTTCAGATTGACCACGTTCTTCCGCACCGATGCCTGGGTAAGCCCCAGGTGTGTCGATAAAGGTAATAATAGGTAAGTTAAAACGCTCAGCCATTTGCATTAAACGTAATGCTTTACGATAGCCTTCAGGTGCTGGCATACCAAAGTTACGTGTTACTTTGTCTTTTACTGTACGACCTTTTTGGTGACCGATAATCATCACTGCGCGACCATCTAAACGAGCAAGACCACCTACGATTGCTTTATCATCTGCAAAGGCACGATCGCCTGCAAGTTCTTGGAAATCAGTAAAAATATGTTCGATATAATCAAGGGTGTATGGGCGATTTGGATGACGCGCCATACGAGAAACCTGCCATGCATCAAGATTTGCAAAGGTTTTTTTGGTTAATTCATCGCTTTTCTTTTGTAAGCGTTTAATTTCATCGTGTAAATCAATTTTGTCATCAGATGCTGAACGTAGCGCTTCAATTTTGGCTTCAAGTTCAGCAATAGGTAATTCAAAATCTAAATATTCTTGGCTCATTTCTTATCCTAAAAATATCGTCAAAAGTTGCCCGCACTTTATCAAGATTTAAGGTGCGGTGCAAATGGTTTTCACTGGTTGGAGCGGATTATAAATATTCCTTTTTTAGTAATGATAACAAAAACAAAAATGCGGAACAAATCACGACGGAAGGTCCCGCAGCGGTATCATAAAAGGCGGAAAGGAATAACCCGCCAACGACGGAAAGCATACTGATTAAAATGGCAATAAATACCATTTGTTCAGGTGTCTTTGCAAAACGTCTTGCTGTTGCAGCTGGAATAATTAATAGCGATGTAATAATCAGGGCTCCAACAAACTTCATACTTAATGCGATTGTAAGTGCGGTCAAAATCATCAAGATAAATCGCATTTTTTTGATGTTAATGCCTTCCACTTGAGCCAGTTCAGGTGAGACAGTGGTAGAGAGTAAGGCTTGCCAGAAGTAAAGCAGTGTGCCTAATACAATGATGACACCCGCGCCAATGTAAGGTAAGTCGTTAAAATTAATGGCGAGCAAATCTCCAAAAAGATAACTCATTAAGTCTACGCGGACATTTTTAAGTAAGCCAACCGTGACGACACCAAGAGAAAGACAACTGTGCGCGATAATCCCTAAAAGGGTATCCACTGAAAATTGTGTGTTACTTTCGAGCCAAACCATTAATACGGCGAGAATAATCGTCAAAATCACAATGGCAACATAAGGGTTAATTTGTAAGAAAATCCCTAATGCCACACCGAGTAAGGCAGAGTGGGAAAGCGTATCACCAAAATAAGCCATTTTACGCCACACCACAAAGACACCCAATGGGGCAGTAATTAAGGAAAGCAGTAAGCCGGTAAGTAAGGCTGGAAACAAAATCTCAAACATGATTTTTCCTTATTGTTGGCATCCTGATGGATTGGCACTGCAACTACAAACATCACCGTGCATATTATGGTGGTGATTATGATGGTGCGTATAAAAGCCCACATTTTGTGAGATTTGATTGCCCCAAAGGCGCATAAATGTTGGATCATTCGATAGGCTTTCTGGTGTGCCGGCACAGCAAATATGTTGATTGATGCACAAGACTTCTTTACTATCCGCCATCACGATATGCAAATCATGGGAAACCATTAATACCGCACAATTTAAGGCTTGTTGAGTACGATGAATCAGCTGATAAAGTTCAGCTTGACCATTAATATCGACCCCTTGAGTCGGTTCATCTAACACCAGTAAATTGGGTTTGTTCAAAATCGCACGAGCTAATAACACGCGTTGCATTTCCCCACCTGAGAGTTTTTGCATATTATTTTTTCTCAAATGAGTGATAGAGAGTTGCTCAAGTGCGGTTGATATTTCTTGCGTTTTAACACCTTTTTTGAGTGCCAGAAAACGCTCAACCGTCATTGGTAAGCTGTGATCGAGGTGAATTTTTTGTGGGACATAGCCAATTCTGACATTGGTGCTATAAATCACCTCACCGGATGTCGGCGGTTGTAATTTTAATAAGGTTTTCAAGAGGGTCGATTTCCCCCCACCATTTGGGCCTACAATGGTGATAATTGAATTAGGATAAATGCTGAAATTAATATCCCGTAATGCTGTCTTTTGTTCAAAGACCACATTGATATTTTTCAGCGTAATTAATGGTGTTGGTTGGGCTGGTTGAATGGCGTGAATCTGCATAATCCCCCCTTTAAAAATGGCTCACTAAAATAGCTCATTTCCTTGTTTTTCTCAAGAAATTCTGACTATGCCTAATATTTAGGCATAAGATTTGACATTTTTAGGGTAAAATGAATTTTTTTTAGAGTTTGTAGTCTGAAGAGCGAAAAGCTTTTTATTCATTTTAAAGGTATCTATTTTGCAACACGTTAAATTAGCTAGAGATCGACGGAAAAGAAAATCCCGCATAAAAGCGGCGATTTTTTTTGTCGCACTTTTGCTTATTTTAACGGGCATTTTCCTCGCCTTTAAAGATACCGCTGACTATGATCCCTCTCTGCAAAGTAATCTTGAGCCAGAGATGGTGGATAATGTTCAATATCAATCCCTTACACCTGAGAAAACAGAATCTGATAAGTCTCAACCTCAAGCAGGCGAACATCCAGAAGCGAAGCAGAATGCGAATACGGAAGATGCAACTTCTTACGATGATGATCTTCAAGCCAAAGATGATGAAGTGGATGAAATTAAACCACAGTTTGATGAGCTAACTGATTTGCCAAAAGATGCTCAAGATGCGCTCAGTGGTATTTTAGATGTAGCCGATCAGGCATTACGTATTACCGATCAATTTAGTCATACGGTGGTGCGTGGCGATTCATTAAAAGACGTGTTAGAGCTTTCAGGTTTAGAAGATGATACGGCGAAGAATTTAATTGCTGAGTATCCTGAATTAAAAACCTTGCGTGCAGGTCAGCAGTTCTATTGGATCTTAGATAAAGAAGATCAATTGGAATATTTAAACTGGTTGGTGTCTGAAAAAGAAGAACGCATTTATGAACGCACGGAAGACGGTAAGTTTAAACGCCAAATTCTAGAGAAGAAAAGTATCTGGAAGAAAGAGGTGCTAAAAGGTACGATTAACGGATCTTTTGCATCAAGTTTGCGTGATTTAGGTTTGGATGGTCGTCAAATCAGCCAATTAAGCTCTGCGTTACAGTGGCAGGTAAGCCTTCAAAAACTCAGTAACGGCACCAAATTTGCGATTTTGGTATCACGTGAATATTTAGGTGATAAATTAACAGGGCAAGGTAACGTAGAAGCCATTCACATCATGGCAGACGGTAAGAGCTATTATGGCATTCAAGCCGCCAATGGTCGTTACTACGATAAGCAAGGGGAAACCCTTGGTAAAGGCTTTGCGCGTTATCCATTGCAACGTCAAGCGCGTATTTCGTCACCATTTAACCCAAATCGTCGACACCCAGTAACAGGACGTGTTCGTCCACATAAAGGGGTGGACTTTGCTGTTTCACCAGGCACGCCAGTTATTGCGCCAGCAGAAGGTGTGGTAGAAAAAGTGGCTTATCAAGCAGGTGGTGCAGGACGTTATGTGGTGATACGCCATGGTCGTGAATATCAAACGGTGTATATGCATTTAAGTCGTGCTTTAGTTAGTGCGGGTCAAACCGTGAAGAAAGGGGAGCGAATTGCATTAACCGGTAATACAGGGATTTCAACCGGTCCACACTTACACTACGAGTTTCATATTAATGAACGTGCGGTGAACCCGCTTACGGTGAAATTGCCGGGTACCAGCAGCGGAATGGCAACAGCAGAACGTAAGCAATTCTTAGTTCGAGCGAAAGAAGTCGAAAGAACGTTAAAATTATAGCGAATGAAGTGCGGTCAAATTTGACCGCATTTTTTATACGCCTAAAAATTAGCCGAAAACTGACCGCACTTCATCTTTTCTCTTTTCCTTCAATATGCTATTCTTTTTGCATTTTAGAATTATTCTCATTTTTATGATTAAGCGACGTTATCTAATTTTTCTTTTGATCGTGCTTTCCCTTGTTTCACTTTTTCTCGGGGTAAGTACTGTTAATCTGCAAGGGTTACTGAATTTTGAAGGTAATCAATGGCAGATCTTTTTTATCAGTCGAGTGCCTCGTTTAATCAGTATATTGATTGCGGGTGCATCCTTAAGTATTTGTGGCTTAGTAATGCAGCAACTCAGTCGAAACCGATTTGTTTCTCCCACCACTGCGGGCACCATGGATAGTGCAAGATTAGGGATTTTAATGGCGATGCTGTTTTTCCCAACGGCTTCAATGTTGTTAAAAACGACCATTGCGGTGATTGTGTCTTTCCTTGGCACATTGTTATTTATGACGATTCTGTCCCGTTTGAAATTCAAGGACACGATTTTTGTGCCCTTAGTGGGGATTATGTTTGGTAATATCATCAGTTCAATTACTGCCTTTATCGCTTATAAAGAAGATCTATTGCAAAACTTATCCGGGTGGCTACAAGGGGACTTTTCTCTTGTGATGTCAGGCCGTTATGAATTGTTGTATTTCAGTATTCCTACACTCATCGTGGCTTATTTATTTGCGCATCGTTTTTCTATTGTCGGGATGGGGAAAGATTTTGCGGTTAATCTAGGTCTAAATTACAACCAGGTCCTTTATCTCGGTCTGCTCATTGTGGCGGTAGTGTCTTCGATTATTATCGTGTCTGTTGGCGTGATCCCTTTCTTGGGGCTAATTATTCCAAATATCGTCACGCTTTATTTAGGGGATAACTTGAAGAAAGTGTTATCTCATACCGCTTTGTTAGGTGCGGTATTTGTTTTATTCTGCGATATTTTAGGTCGAAGTGTGATTTATCCTTATGAGATTTCCATTAATGCCGTGGTTGGTGTATTCGGTAGTAGTGTCTTCTTATTTTTATTATTAAAGCGGTATAGAAATGGCTAAGAAATCTTCTTCTCAACTGATTGTATTGTCGTTGTTAGCCATTGTTTCTCTTGCACTCTATTTAGGCTACAACTTACCGAACCGTTGGCAATATGCCTTGGAAAATCGTGCCTTATCCTTAATTGCGATTGTGATTACAGGCGCGGCAATTGCACTTGCCACAATGATTTTCCAAACGGTTGTGAATAACCGAATTCTCACGCCGAGTATTTTAGGATTAGATTCGCTGTATTTACTGATTCAAACGGCGATTATTTTCCTTTTAGGTTCAAGCACATTGCTTTCAATGAATTCGATTGACTTGTTTGTCTTGTGTACTGGATTAATGATGGCGTTTTCATTAGTGCTTTATCACTTCCTGTTTAAGAAAGAAAACCAAAATATTTTCTTCTTGTTGCTTGTCGGGATTATTTTCGGCACCTTCTTTGGTAGCTTAACGACCTTTATGGAAGTGTTGATTGATCCAAATGAATTTCAGATCGCACAAGATATTGGCTTTGCCAGTTTCAACCGAATCAATACTCAAATCTTATGGGTCGCATTAGCCATTTTAGTGGCGTCGATTGTTTTCAGTTTGAAATATTGGCATTGCTTTGATGTGTTGGCGTTAGGGCGAGAAAATGCCATTAACTTAGGTATCGATTATCAAAAGACCTTAAAAATCCTGTTAATTCTCGTGGCAATTTTAACGTCAGTGTCGACCGCACTTGTTGGCCCACTTACTTTCCTTGGGTTATTGGTAATGAATGTGACTTTTGAATTTATTCGTGATTATCGCCATAAGGTGCTTATTCCTGCTGCGATGTTAATTTCCATTATTACTTTGGTTTTTGGGCAATTATTGGTTACTCATATTTTTACCTTCCGCACGACATTAAGCATCATCGTTAATTTTGTCGGCGGTGTGTACTTTATTTATTTGTTATTAAGAGCAAACAAAAAATGGCAATAGAAATTCGCAGTATTACTAAAAGTTACGGAAGCAAAAAGGTGGTGGATAATGTGTCCGTTACCATTCCTACGGGGAAAATTACGTCTTTTATCGGGCCGAATGGCGCGGGGAAGAGTACGGTGCTGTCTATTATGAGCCGTTTGTTGAATGCGGATAGTGGCGAGATCTATCTCAACGGTGAATTGCTCAATCGCAAAAAAAGTAGCGATATTGCGAAACAGCTTGCGATTTTAAAGCAAACTAACAACATTAATTTGCGTCTAACCATTGAAGATTTAGTCGCTTTTGGGCGTTTTCCTTATAGCAAAGGAAACTTAACCCAAACTGACCGCACTTTTATTGATAATGCCATTGCTTATATGAATTTAGATGATATTCGTCATCAATATATCGATAATTTAAGTGGTGGGCAGCGACAACGCGCTTATATTGCGATGACACTGGCACAAGATACGGATTATATTTTGTTGGATGAGCCCTTAAATAATCTGGATATGAAACATTCAGTGCAGATCATGCAAGTTTTGCGTAAATTAGCGACAGAACTCAACAAAACCGTGGTGATTGTGATTCACGATATTAATTTTGCCTCTTGTTATTCAGACTACATTGTTGCCATGAAAAATGGAAAATTAGTCCACCAAGGTGAAGTTAACCACATTATGCAATCGCCCGTGTTACAAGATATTTATGATATGGCGATACCTATTCAGGATATCGACGACCATAAAATTGCCGTTTATTTTAGATAAATAAGGAAATCTTCATGAAAAAAACATTATCAACTTTAGCGCTTTCACTCTTTGCATTTGCTGGTATTGCACAAGCGGCGGATATTACCGTTGAAAATGCCGCTGGAAAACAGGTTGTGCCACAAAATCCACAGCGTGTCATTGTGCTTGATTTTGGGGCGGCAGATACGCTTCGTGCATTAGGTGTGCAAGATAAAATTGTGGGCTTCCCACAAAGCGGAAAAATTCCAAGTTACCTTTCTGAATTTGCAGACAAAAAATATAAGAATGTCGGTGATTTGAAAGAACAATCATTGGAGCAAATCAACGAACTCAATCCGGATTTGATCATTGCGTCTAAACGTCAAGAAAAAATGATCGACAAATTTAAAGAAATTGCGCCAGTGTTTAATGTTGAAAATGACTACAACAATTACTACCCGAGTTTTCAACAAAATGTGACCGCACTTGGTCAGATCTTTGGTAAAGAAAATGTTGCGAAAGAAAAACTTTCAGCATTAGAAAGTAAGGTTGACCAAGTCGCAAAAGATGCGAAAGACAAAACAGCTTTATTGGTATTAGTTAATGAAAGTAAAATCAGTGCCTTTGGTGACGGTTCTCGTTATGGTATGGTGTATCAAAAATTTGGTTTTAAACCGATTGATGACAGCATCAAATCGTCTACGCACGGACAAAGTGTTGGTTTTGAATATATCTTAGAAAAAAATCCAGACTTTTTACTTGTCGTGGATCGTACCGCGGCGATTACAGAAAAAGCCAACAATGCACAAAAAGTGTTGGATAACGATATTATCAAACAAACCAAAGCGTATAAAGATGGACACATTGTGTATCTTGATGCTGCCAATTGGTATCTTGCGTTTGGTGGTTTAGAAAGCATGGAAATCATCGCACAAGAACTTGATCGTGCAGTGAAAAAATAATACAAAAAACCATCTAAAAGGGCAGTCAAGGATTGCCCTTTTTATATGTAAATTAATCTTTACACATATCAATAAACTCCCTATCATATCGGCATTATTCAATAAAATTGAGCTTATTTTATGCTGACATTTAATCCACAAGATCCTTTTTCTTGCTTTGTCACTCAAAGCCTTTCCATGAAAAGTGCGGTCGAAAATGCGCAACGTTTTGCAATGTTTGATGTGCCGCTTTTAATTCAAGGTGAAACGGGCACGGGGAAAGACTTATTAGCCAAAGCTTGTCATTTTGCGAGCTTGCGTCGTGAGAAAAAATTCATTGCAGTAAACTGTGCAGGGTTGCCGGATGAAGATGCGGAAAGCGAAATGTTTGGGCGTAAAGTAGGTGACAGTGAAACCATTGGTTTTTTTGAATATGCTAACGAAGGCACGGTGTTGCTGGATGGCATTGCTGAGCTTTCATTAAGTTTACAGGCAAAATTATTGCGTTTTTTAACCGATGGTTCTTTCCGTCGCGTGGGCGAAGAAAAAGAACATCATGCTAATGTTCGAGTGATTTGTACCTCACAAGAACCGATGGAAAAGCTGTTAGAACAAGGGAAATTACGCAGTGATTTATTCCATCGTTTAAATGTTTTGGCGCTAAATGTGCCGCCATTGCGTGAGCGAGTGGAAGACATTCAACCTTTAACGGACGGTTTTTTACAAGAAATCAGCACACAGCTTAAGATTTCAATGCCAGAATATAATGCGGATTTTTTGAATTATTTGAAAGGGCAGTCTTGGCAAGGCAATGTGCGAGAACTATACAATGTCTTGTATCGAGCCTGTTCCTTAGCGAAAAATAACCAGCTTGATATTGAAAGTTTAAATTTAAAACCAGTACAAAGTGCGGTCATTTCTGCGGATGATTTTGGTGAGCAAACCCTGGATGAGATCATGGGACAATATGAGGCGAGTGTATTGCGCGTTTTTTATGCCCAGTATCCAAGTACGCGAAAATTGGCACAACGATTAGGCGTATCACATACAGCGATTGCCAATAAATTAAAACAATACGGTATTAGTAAATAATTTCTGACAGTTTAGGGAATTGTTTACAAAGTTTGAGCCATTCGACTTTATCAATTTGTACATTGAGGATAAATTCACCCTCATCTGAAATTTGTTCGTGACGAATGCTATCTAACTGATAGAGCGCGTGGCGAATTTTGCCCTCTTGTGGGAGCAGTGTGAGGGTGAAAGAAAGTATCTCATTTTTCAACCGCACTTTAATGGCTTTAAGTAGTAGATCTAATCCTTCACCTGAATGGGCTGAAAGATAAACGGCAACGGGCTTATTCTCGTCATCATATTCAATATGGGGCGCCACATTTTCCAATAAATCAATTTTGTTATACACCAACAATGCAGGCACTTTGTCTGCTTTAATTTCTTCCAACACTAAATTCACTGCTTCAATATTTTCGATCTTTCTAGCGTCTGCCGCATCAATGACGTGCAATAACAAACTAGCTTCTACCGTTTCTTGCAAGGTAGATTTAAAAGCGGAAACTAAATCATGGGGAAGTTGGCGAACGAAACCAACGGTATCGGCGAGAATCACTGTGCCAACATCTTGAATTTGCAAACGTCTTAATGTGGGATCGAGGGTGGCAAAAAGCTGATCTGCCGCATAGACATTGGCTTGCGTGATGAAATTGAAGAGTGTCGATTTCCCCGCATTGGTATAACCCACTAAGGAAATGGTCGGAATATCCGCTTTTTGTCGAGTTTGGCGATTTTGGTTGCGTTGTTTTTCGACTTTCGCCAAACGATTTTGCAACTGCGCAATACGAACCTTGATTAAACGGCGATCCGTTTCTAATTGCGTTTCCCCTGGACCACGTAATCCTACCGCACCTTTTTGCTGATCTAAGCCAGTTTTTCGACGAACTAATCGAGTCGATAAATGCTTGAGTTGGGCTAATTCAACTTGTAATTTCCCTTCGTGCGATCGGGCTCGTTGGGCAAAGATATCTAAAATAACCCCTGTGCGATCTACAACGCGGCATTGGCAGATGCTTTCTAAATTACGGGTTTGTGCAGGGGTTAATTGATGATTCACCAAAACAACATCGGCATCTAAGGCTTTAACTGCATCCGCAATTTCTTGCGCTTTTCCTTCACCGATAAAATATTTTGCTTGTGGCGTAGCACGGCTTGTGGTGATGATTTGTAAAATCTCAACATCGGCAGATTCTGCTAAAAGTTGGAATTCTTGCAGATCTTCAATGTTTTTATTTTGAGAAAAGAAAACATGCACGACGACAGCTTTATCTTTTGTCGGTTGGCTATTGTCGACTGTTTTAGATGACGAAAGTGCGGTTGAAATTTCAGGTGAATTTTCAACCGCACTTAAATTGATGAAATCGTTCATTGAACAGAATTATTCTGCTTGTGTTTCTACTTCCGCTACAGCATCAGAAGTTTGTGCTGCATGATGACCGCCATTATTATTGTGGTGAGAAACAGAACGTGCTGGAACCACAGTCGAAATTGCGTGTTTGTACACCATTTGATTAACCGTGTTTTTTAATAAAATCACGAATTGGTCGAATGATTCGATTTGACCCTGTAATTTAATCCCATTAACGAGATAAATCGAAACAGGAATACGTTCACGGCGTAACGCATTCAAATAAGGATCTTGTAATGATTGTCCTTTTGCCATTTTGCTATCCTTTGTTGTTATATGTTAATTAATGATAGAAACGAGTTGTCTCCGTCATCAAATATAACAATAAACATTTTTCTTGTCTATGGGTTTATCTCTTTGCTTTCACGCAGTTTTTTCAGAATTGTTTTCATTTTTTCGTCTAATTGAGCATTGAAACGTAATGTTTCGCCCGTTTTAGGGTGCTCAAAGCGAATAGAAAATGCATGTAAAAACAAACGATTGAGTCCGAGATCTTGCATATATTTATCAAATTCTTTATCACCGTATTTATCATCCAGCGCGATTGGGTGACCTGCATATTGAGTATGAACTCGGATCTGATGGGTTCTTCCCGTTACAGGCGACGCTTTTACTAAGGTCGCATTTTGATAGCGTTCTTCAATGGCAAATCGGGTTTCTGAAGGTTTACCTTGCTCACTGACTTTAACGATGCGTTCACCACTGGCCAATTCATTTTTCAATAAAGGCGCTTGTACAACTTTTACATGAGATTGCCATTGTCCACGTACGAGAGCGAGATAATCTTTTTGTACCGTTTTAACACGAAGTTGTTCGTGTAAGTTGCGTAAGGCAGAGCGTTTCTTTGCCACTAATAAAAGGCCGGATGTATCTCTGTCTAAACGGTGAACTAATTCTAAAAAGCGGGCTTCAGGACGTAATGCACGCAAGGCTTCAATCACACCAAAATTCAAACCACTCCCGCCATGAACTGCGATGCCGGAAGGTTTGTTCAATACTAATAAACAATCATCTTCAAAAATAATATGGCTTTCAAGGGAGGCGACTTTATTCAGGTTTTTAGAAATTGGGGCAGTATTTTTTTCAGAAACACGAACTGGTGGTACACGCACCACATCACCATTTTGTAATTTATATTCAGGTTTGATTCGCCCTTTGTTCACACGCACTTCGCCTTTACGCAGAATGCGATAAATCAAACTTTTTGGCACACCTTTTAATTTTGCCAATAAATAATTATCAATGCGTTGTCCTGCTTCATCCTCAGAAATCGTGAGCATTTTAACGGATTGATTGATGATTTTTTCTTGTTTTTCAGTCATTGAATCTGTCCTTTAAAAATTGGGCTGAATCATATCACAATATCCCTGGTGATAATAGCAAGAATGCCTTGCTAATTTAGCCCCGAATGTGGATAATAGAGCGTCTTTCTGCGCCTCAAATTTGGCATTT
This sequence comes from uncultured Haemophilus sp., assembly GCA_963517645.1. Lineage (GTDB taxonomy): Bacteria > Pseudomonadota > Gammaproteobacteria > Enterobacterales > Pasteurellaceae > Haemophilus_D. The sequence continues at coordinate 26,457 of CAUQGU010000013.1, forward strand.
AGAAAGCGATTTTGTATGTTGGTCAAAACTCAATGCGGCGAATGGCATAAGACATTGATAATCAACATATTTTTCTTGAAGATTAACGCTTCCTTGCAATGCGTAATTAACACACCGCATTGTTTTACGAAAATTGTCTTAGATAACAATTGAGTATGCTATCAATGCACCCAGCAACACACAGTCGTGAGATTGACTGTTCGCGAGAAACACGAGGTCGATGGCTAAGGTCAGTAAATCTGTAAAGTGCGGTTAATTTTTAAGGTATTTTAGATAATTCAAAACGAGAAATTGACAATGAAAAGAATGTTAATCAATGCGACTCAAAAAGAAGAGTTGCGCGTTGCGTTGGTCGATGGCCAACGTTTATTCGACTTGGATATTGAAAGTCCGGGTCATGAACAGAAAAAAGCCAATATTTACAAAGGGAAAATCACTCGCGTAGAGCCGAGTTTAGAAGCAGCCTTTGTGGATTATGGTGCAGAGCGCCATGGCTTCCTTCCTTTAAAAGAAATTGCCCGCGAGTATTTCCCTGCTGATTATGTGTTTCAAGGTCGTCCAAATATCCGTGATATTTTGACCGAAGGCCAAGAAGTGATCGTTCAGGTGAACAAAGAAGAGCGTGGCAATAAAGGCGCAGCCTTAACCACTTTTGTTTCTCTTGCAGGTAGTTATTTGGTGATTATGCCAAACAATCCACGTGCAGGTGGCATTTCTCGCCGTATTGAAGGCGATGAGCGTATCGAATTAAAAGAAGCATTGAGTTCTTTAGATGTACCGGAAGGCGTTGGTCTTATCGTGCGTACAGCGGGTGTAGGTAAATCACCAGAAGAATTACAATGGGACTTGAAAGTACTTTTACATCATTGGGAAGCGATCAAACAAGCTTCACAAAGCCGTCCGGCACCGTTCTTAATTCACCAAGAAAGTGATGTGATCGTTCGTGCGATCCGTGATTATTTGCGTCGTGATATCGGTGAGATTTTAATTGATAGCCCGAAAGTATTTGAAAAAGCAAAAGCTCATATCAAACTTGTACGTCCAGATTTCATCAATCGTGTGAAACTGTATCAAGGTGAAGTGCCGTTATTTAGCCACTATCAAATTGAGTCACAAATTGAATCAGCCTTCCAACGTGAAGTCCGTTTACCTTCAGGTGGTTCGATTGTAATCGATGTGACAGAAGCGTTAACGGCGATCGATATCAACTCGGCGCGTTCAACTCGTGGTGGTGATATTGAAGAAACCGCATTAAATACCAACCTTGAAGCCGCAGATGAAATTGCTCGTCAATTACGTTTACGTGACTTAGGTGGGTTAGTGGTTATCGATTTCATTGATATGACACCTGTTCGTCACCAGCGTGAAGTAGAAAACCGTATCCGTGATGCCGTGCGTCAAGACCGTGCACGTATTCAAATCAGCCGTATTTCTCGCTTCGGCTTGTTAGAAATGTCACGTCAGCGTTTAAGCCCATCATTAGGTGAGTCTTCTCACCATGTTTGCCCACGCTGTCAAGGTACAGGTAAAGTGCGTGATAACGAAAGTTTATCACTTTCAATCTTACGTTTAATTGAAGAAGAAGCGTTAAAAGAAAATACCAAACAAGTACACACTATCGTGCCTGTACAAATTGCGTCTTACTTACTTAACGAAAAACGTAAAGCTGTTCATAGCATCGAAAAACGTCATGATGTTGATATTATCGTGGTACCAAATGAAGCAATGGAAACGCCACATTTCAGCGTATTCCGTGTTCGTGAAGGCGAAGAGCTAAATGAATTAAGCTATAACTTAACGAAATTCCATGATGCACAAGACGATACATTTGTACCAGAAGAGTCTCTTGTTTCTCGCAATATCGAAACGGCAGCAGTGACCTCTGAGCAAGTGATGGAAAGTGCAGCAGTATCTCTATCGATCCCAACGGCTGCACCAGCACCAGTTGAGCGTAAATCAGAAGAACCGTCATTGTTTGCTAAAATTGTTGCCGCAATTAAAGGTTTATTTGCTTCTGAACCAAAAGAAGAAGAGAAAAACCAAAATAACCGCAACAATCGTAATAGCAATCGTAATAATCGTCGTAATCAAGATCGTCGTAATACTCGTCGTTCTCGCAATAATGAAAACAACGATAACGCGAAAAATACAGATGAAGAAAATGCGCGTCCAACTCGCGAGCGTGTAAATAATCGTCGCAATCGTCGTAATGCGAATGAAGAAGTGACATCTGAAAGTGCGGTTAATTTTGCTAATGTTTCTGATGATAATCGTCAAGAAGAAAAAGCAGAGAAACCGGTAGCAGAGCGTCGTCAACGTCGTGATTTACGTAAACGAGTTCGTATTGATGACAATGCAACTGATGTAAACGAGAATGTTATTGAAGCGGTTGAAGTACCCGTTGTTGAGACTGTTCAAAATGAAGTGGTTGAAAACAATGTTGCTGATAATGCTGAAGATAAACCACGTCAAGAACGTCAGCGTCGTACTCCACGTCATTTACGTACATCGAATAATCAACGCCGTCGTCGTAATGAAGTGAAGTCACCAATGCCATTATTTGCGGCAGTTGCTTCACCTGAATTAGCAAGCGCTAAAGTTTGTGTCGATTATTCTGTTGTGAATGCAGCGAAAGAAAGCAATTTCTTATCTGTGGATGAATTGCTTGAGCAAGAAAAAACGAAAAAAGGTGTGATCACGCCTGCAACGGGTATTGTAGTGGAAGAACAACCGGTAAAAACTCAACCGGCTTTAGATTTCATTACTCAACCGGCAAATGAAGCAGTGCAGCAGAAAGTGCAAGAATCATTAGAACGCTTGCATCATAAATCTGAACCAGTCGCTCAAGTTGAAACAGCTGAAGTTGAACCACAAGAGAAAACAGAATTTGTTCGTTCTTATGTGTTCACTGGTCGTCCAGGTACCATTTCAGCGGTACAACACACTAAAGCAGCGATGACATTAGCTAAAGCGCCAGATGAAGAGTCTAAACCATTCCCAATTGTAGAATGGACAGAGTCTCGCTATTACTTTAACGGTAAAGGCGCCGCAGGCCATCATAGTGCAATTAGTCATATTTATTCTGAAGCGACACAAGCAAAAGCAGAGTAATATCTCAATAATAAAAACGGAGCCAGTAGGTTCCGTTTTTTATTTTGTGTATTTTTAAAACATAGTGATTTAAAAGTAGTCAGTCAGATAATTTTTTTATTTTCTTGCTTGACGGGGTGGGGGAAAAAACGTATTATTCACCTCGCTTAAATCACGGAGGAATGGTCGAGTGGTTGAAGGCACCGGTCTTGAAAACCGGCGAGGGTTTACGCCCTCCGTGAGTTCGAATCTCACTTCCTCCGCCATCAAATTCAAAAAATCCCTAAGTCGAAAGATTTAGGGATTTTTGCTTTTCAGTCTATTAAAATATCTTATTTTTTGACCGCACTTTCTTGGGCCTCTTTAAAGGCAAGGTATTCTTCTAAGGTCTCAATCGCCTCTAAACATTTTTGACGGCGAGTTAAATAAATTGCGGCTGTTTGCTTATGCATATCTCGTTGAATATCTGTTTGTGCAGTATCAGCTTGTGCTTTAGCTTCCTCATACTTTTCTGTAAGTTGCTGCAAGGCTTCATAATATTTCTCTAGCCGCTCTCTTGGAGGGAGACGATGAATGCTATGTTGTGATTTACTACTTGCAACTTGTGGCTCTGCTATTTTCGGTTTAATGGGCTTTTTATGCTTGCCATTCATGGCTTCAGTCAATGCGGTACATTGCCCTAAAAGATGTTCTGCCATAAATACAATTTGCTCCTCATTTTGATGGGGGATATTAGATAGCTTAGTTAAGCTTTGCTGGATTTCTTTGAGATAAAAACCGACGGTTTCAAAATCTTCGGTAAATAAAGTGCGGTTAAATTTAGTGTTGATTTTTTTATCAGAGTCAGTTTGATAGGCTTGTGCCAGTTGCTGTATTTTTTGTTCGAGCGTATTGAGTAATGATTGAATAGACATAAAAAATCCCTGCATAATGTATGCAGGGATTATAACGATTAAAGGGTCATGGCTGCAATCCAACCGAACGCTAATAATGGGATATTGTAGTGAATAAAGGTTGGCACAACAGAATCCCAAATGTGGTCGTGTTTACCATCCATATTCAAACCGGATGTTGGACCAAGTGTTGAATCAGAAGCCGGTGAACCTGCATCCCCTAATGCCGCCGCTACACCTACGATAGCCACTGTCGCAAGTGGTGAGAAACCAAAAGAGAGACAAAGTGGTACATAAATTGAGGTGATAATTGGTACCGTTGAGAAAGACGAACCAATACCCATGGTAATCAATAAGCCAACGAGTAACATTAAGAATGCTGCAACGCCTTTGCTTTGAATCACACCAGTTGAAAGTGCATCAACTAATTCTTTCACGCCGCTTGTGGTATTAATCACATTGGCAAACCCAGATGCTGCGATCATAACGAAGCCGATCATCGCCATTAAGCGTAAACCTTGTTGGAAAATATCGTTACTTTCTTTGAGTTTGAAGATACCGAATGCCCCGAAAATGACTAAACCGACTAAACCACCAATAATTGTAGAGCTTGTGAAAAGCTGTGTAGCAAAAGTCGCGACAATGGCGACCGCACTTGCGGTAATTTGAATAGGTTTAATGTTTGCAATGTGTTGTTCAATTTCAGTTGTAGTTGGTTCTGCCGTTGTCACAACATACTCGCGTGGTTTGCGATAGGTAACAAATACGGCAGTGAGTAAACCAAGAATCATACCAA